>CAXCBS010000007.1:0-19266 GCA_963980845.1 uncultured Candidatus Peregrinibacteria bacterium
CGGTAACAGCAACATCAGAAACTCCCGAAATTTCTTCTAAACTTTCTTCGAGTAACTCCGCTTTTTCAGTTAAAAATTCTAGACCCTGGTTACTGATAAGGTTCATGTCTAGAATTGGAAAATCACTCATTTCGACCTTCATTACTGTGGGGTCTTCGGCGTCGGCCGGGAGCTGGCTGCGGACTTCGGCGACCTTGTTTTGAATCTGTTGGATCTTGGTATCCATGTCGACGTCATAGGAAAATTCAACCATGATAGTGGACATGGAAAAGCTAGAGGTTGAGGTTAGGTTGGTAATGTCATCTAGTTCGTTAATACGAGGTTCAAGTTTGTCGGTAATTTGCGATTCAATGTCTTCTGGAGAGGCGCCGGAGTAAAAAGTTGAGACCACCCCAAATGGGATGTTGATTTCCGGTGCTTGCTCACGTGGAAGAGTGAGATAAGCAAACGAACCCCAAATCACTAAAAACAGAGCAACTAGAGTGGTTATTCGGTGATTGTCGATAAAAATTTTGGCAATACGCCCAACTAGATTTAATTCTTTATACTCCATTTAATTTACTTGGTAAGAATTGTGACCTGGTCGCCATCATTAAGTAGATTCTGACCTTGAGTTATCAATGTTTCGCCTTTTACTAACCCACTAATTATCATGGCATAACCATCACTAACATCTCCAATTTCAATGGTTCGCTCGTAAGCCACGCCATCTTCAACTACAAAAACTGTATCGCTAGAACTAGTGGAACTAATGGTTTCTAAAGGTATGGAGACAGTCGCTGTCTCTTCACTTAAAGAAACACCTACCTCGGCACTCATACCAGAAACTAATGGAGTCTCCTGAATGTCATTGATATAGGCTTTGACCTTATAAGTACGGGCAGAGTCAGGAATTGGTGACAAGTAATAAATCCAAGCACTGAAACTGGTGTCAGAATAAGCATCGATCTGTAAGTCCATGGTATCCCCCACCGTAAGATAGGGAATTTCAAATTCACTAACTGAAAATTCAACTTTGAAATAAGCAGTATTCACTATGGTCCCAATCGGCATGCCAGCAGTGATAATTTCTCCGGGCTGCAGGTCAAAACTAGCTAGCATTCCGCTAATTGGACTTTCAATAACTCCAGTCTCAGACTGAATCTTGGCAGCTTCGAGTTGAACTTCACTTAAGGAAACTTGGTGCCCGGCTTGAGCGATTTGCTGATTATATTGAGTTTGCAATACATCGAGGCTCTGATGAGCGGAATTGAGTTGGTTTTGAATACTATTAACAGATAACGAAGCATTACTTTCGCTTTGAGCCACTTGGGCTTCCATACTATCTAAACTAGCCATAGCTGAGTCTAAATTATCTTCGGCACTAGCTACTCCTGCCTCGGCGTTTTCAATTGAAATTTCTGCGCCGAGCTCCGTGGCTTCCAGCCCTTCCTTAGTAGCTTGGATAGTTGCCAGTTGCGAGGCAATCGTGGCTTGATCTGCGTCATAAGTTGCTAAATAAGTATTGTAAACAGATTCATAATCATCTGGGGGTTTGCGTTCTAAACGCAAAAGAGCCTCCATGTGATCCACCAATATCAATGTGTAGTTGAGAGCCTCTTCTACTTCTTCCAGACCATCTTCAATTGTTTCGCGTTCATCATCGCCGCTTAGAGAATCAATCAACTCATCGGCGGCCAAATAAGCGTCATCCGCATCACCAAAAGCAATGTCAGCGCGTACCAGATAAATATGAGAAGAAATATTGTCTAACGCGTCGCGGTGGCGTTGATAAAAAGTATTATCATTATCATCAACCCCAAGTAATTCATTGGCATGTTTAATAGCTGAATTAGCGCTATCTAGCGAGGATTTCGCATAAGTTAAAGCCTGTGCTCGCCCCTCGCTCACACTAAGGTCAGCTTGGTCCTCGGTATTAGAGAGAGTTTGTTCAGACAGGGCTACGGCTGTTTCAGCTGCTTCAATCTGCTCCTCGTAAATCACCAAACTAGCTTCGCCGCTATCAGAAGTTAGATTTTCTGAATTGCGAGCATAACTAAGTTGATCCTCTAGTTCTTCGATTGTCCATCCCATGGATTGGATTTCTTCGGAAAGGCTGGCATAAAGCCCACTTAGACTTGTTTGTGAAGAGCTCAGGGCGATTTCCGCTTGTTTTACAGCGTTTTGATAAGTGCTGTCTTCATCTTGCTCCACGGTTAAAATGGTTTGTTTTTCAGAAACTTCAGTGCCTTCGGTAACGTTGATTTCCGTAATTTCACCACTTACTAAAGGTACTAAATCAACTTGGGCCGCCGCCATAATACTGGCTGGCAAAGTAATGGTTGGACTTAGGATTTGTTCTGTTACTTCGGCGACTAGCACCTGTTTTTTGGCGCGTGGAACTGGCTCGTCGGTTTGGTTTGAGACGTCTCCTCCAGTCATTCGAAAGCCAAGAATTACTCCCAAAACAACGGCCAAAATTCTGATTAATCTTTTTTGTAAAATCATAGTGATTTTTTAGTGGCTTAAATAATAGTACTTTCTCCTTAAAAGTCAAGAGCTAGAAGTACATTTGACGGAACCACTTGAATCCTGCAAAATGGCTCCAAATAAGCTTTTAAACTCCTCTCTTTTGTTTAAATTCCTCCCAAAACTTCTCCGATCTGTATTTTTGACAGAGATTTCCTCCTGGAAATCTTTTTTTCGTATAGTGATTTTTGCTACATTCCTGGTCTCACTGTTTTTTGTAGGTGATATGGTGCGTGTTTTTATGATTATTGGCATGGCTCTTTATCTGTTCACCACTGAATTGCTGCCGGTGGATATGACGGCGCTTCTTATTATGCTAATGCTGATTTTAACGGGATTAGTGTCGCCGGATGAAGGGTTTTCGGGGTTTTCCAATGCGGCGACTCTGACGGTTTTGTCCATGTTTATTTTGTCGGCTGGAGTGGAACGAACTGGTTTAATTAAGAAACTGGGAGGATATTTGTTTAAATTTGCGGGTAGTTCGATGACGCGGCAGATCCTGGTGATTGCGCTGTTTATTGGACCGATTTCTGGTTTTTTGAATAACACAGCCACGGTAGCGATTTTCTTACCAATGGTTGTTTCCCTTGGATTGCAGGCTAAAACTCCGATTACGAAACTACTCATTCCGCTTTCATTTATTTCGATGCTGGGGGGAACTCTTACTGTAATTGGTACTTCAACTAACGTCCTTGCAAGTTCGTTACTGACTCAATACGATATGCGCCCGCTTGGCATGTTTGAATTCACGCAAATTGGTGTAATTGTGCTTATTATTGGTGTTGTTTATTTTCTGACCATTGGGCGATTTCTGCTACCAACCCGCGAAAACGAAGCCACTGAAGAGGATTTTTTACCTGATCAATTCTTGGCGACTATTCGTATTGATCACGGCTCAAGATTCATTGGAAAAAGTGTTAAACAACTTGATTTTGAAACTAAATTTAACCTAAGGGTTCTTAAAATCGTACGCGAGGAAAAAGCGTTTATTAAAGCCCTCGAAACACAGCCAATTCAAGAAAATGACCTGTTAGTGGTCTCGGGAGACACGCAGCGAATCATGGATTTTGATCGCCGCAAAAAAGAAACTGTGGTGGCTTTTGATCATCCAGAGCGTCGTCGTACCCGAGGGAGAATTGTGAAAATTATTATGAAATCCAACTTTTTTCATCAAAAAACAATTTCGGAGATTAAGTTTTGGCGGAGGTACAATATTGCGCTCCTTGGGATTCACAGGGAAGAGCTGCATCCCGGTCATATTTCTAACCTTAAACTCCAACATGGTGAAGTGTTACTAGTAAAGGTTTCGCAAACTAATTTAAAGCGCCTTCGAAAATCGCGTGATTTTATGATTTTAGAAGAGGTAGAAGGCGAATACCGTGAGGATAAAAGTGTGCATGCTTTGGTAATTATCGGTGGTGTAGTGGCTTTGGCTGCGCTGAATATCCTTCCGATTGCAGTGTCCGCAATGCTTGGTGTTCTGGTGATGTTTCTTACTAAAATCCTGCGTCCATTTGAGGTTTATGATTCAGTTACTTGGGATGTTATCTTTTTACTAGCTGGTGTTATTCCGCTTGGAATTGCCATGCAAAAAAGTGGCGCTGCGGACTTAATTGCGAATACGATTGTTGCTTATTCAGGGTTTATGACTCCCCTAGTACTGCTCATGGTTTTCTATGGTTTAACCACAGTGCTTACGGAAATTATTTCCAACAATGCAGCGGTGGTGCTTTTAATTCCTATTGGAATTTCAGTGGCTGACAAATTAGATCTAAACCCCATTGCGTTTGTGCTAGCCGTAATGTTTGCGGCTTCGACCTCATTCTTAACGCCAGTTGGCTATCAGACCAACACCATGATTTATGGTAGTGCGAATTATAAGTTCTCGGATTTTATTAAAGTTGGTGGGCCGCTTAATTTGATTCTACTATTTGTAACCAGCTATCTGATCTATCACTTTTTTGGGCTCTAAAGACTATTACTTATTGCGAACAAAAGGGTGTTTTTTGAGATTTTGGCTAGTTTAAGCTACACTGGTGGTCAAAGTAATTTAACTTAAAATACTATGTCTAAGGGCGTTTCGTACTATATAGAACAAGCTAAAAAGGCGGGAGAAAAGCGGGCTGCATACCGTAAAATAGTGAAAGGGTGGAAATTTGATACCATTGCGGTGCATGGTATGTACTCCTTAGAAGAGGCCATGGATACCACCTGTGGTTCGATTGCGGAACCAATTTTCACATCAACTTCGCAGGCTTTTCGAGATTCAGATGAAATGGAGGCAGGGCTTTCTTATCAAATCCCGGCTTGGGCTTATTCCCGAATTCATAATCCAACCATTTTTTATTTGGAAGAAACTTTGGCCCTACTCGAAACTTATGGTTCTGACTTGGATGCAACGGGACTTTGTACTTCTTCTGGGATGTCGGCTATTAAACAAGCGGTTGATCCGTTGGTAGCTAAAATTGGTGAAAAGCCGATTAATTTTGTAACTACGGCCCAGGTTTATGGTGGTACTTTTCAGTTATTTAGTGTGCGAATGCCAGAACGAGGTGTAGAACCACGTTGGGTAAAAGAACCTGCAAGCCTAGAGGCATGGGAAGAATTAATTGATGAAAACACCCGGTTTTTGTATGCAGAAATGCCTTCCAACCCTCAACAGAGCTGTGTTGATATTGAAAAATTAGCGGAATTAGCACATCGTCATAATATTCCTTTGGTTATTGATACTACTATTTCAACTCCAGCGCTACTGCGCCCTCTTACTCATGGTGCAGACATTGTGGTTCATTCGTTAACTAAAACAATTGGTAGTAGTGGAAGCTCGCTCGGGGGCGCGATTATTGCTAAGCATGATATTGTTGGTCATTATTTAACTGATGACCAAAGAAAAAATTATGCATTATGGTTAAAACTGCTACCTTTTCGTGATAATGGGCCGTGTATGACACCTTATAGTGCTTATTTCTTCTTAACTGAAATCAAAACACTTCGCACAAAAATGGCTCAATACTCCCGCAATATGGAAAAAGTGGTGGAGTTTTTAAATAATCATGAAAAAGTGGAGCGTGTGGATTATCTTGGGCTCTCAGACCATCCAATGCATGAGGTGGCTAAGAAATATATGAAACTCGTGGACTCAGATGAAAATCTTTATGGTCACTTGTGTTCGTTTAATGTGGCTGGCGGAGTTACGGAAACACGCAAGTTTTTTGATAATTTAAAAATCATTGCGCGCGCAACAGATTTAGGACGTGTTAAATCCATTGCTACAATTCCAGCGATTTCCACTCACCAACAACAAGGCGAAGAAGGACGGGAAATGGCTGGCATTCCGCCCAACATGGTTCGCCTTTGCGTTGGAGGTGAAGATCCGGCTGATTTGATTAATGAATTGGATCGGGCGCTTAGAGCATAGCCTCTGCCAAAATTTCATCTAAACCTCCTCCAGACCATTTGTTAAGGGCCTCCCCGCCCTCGTTTAAATGAACTAAGGTGTTCTGAGATGTAATTCCATATTTAATTTTCAGATCATCCTCCTTGTCGAAATCCACTTTTAAAATAGTCAGGTCCTCGGGAATTTCACTAAAACGATTATTTATTTCACGATCAAGCAAGACGCAAGATGGACACCA
Organism: uncultured Candidatus Peregrinibacteria bacterium; assembly: GCA_963980845.1. GTDB lineage: Bacteria > Patescibacteriota > Gracilibacteria > UBA1369 > UBA12473 > JABJMC01. The sequence goes on from CAXCBS010000007.1 coordinate 6,144, forward strand.
GGCGGCATGGAAGAACAAAAATGTATCTTGGCCCTCTGCTAAAGCTTGATCTACGTTTGCGACACTGTAATCAGCGTAAATTGCGGCCGCCGAGGCCACTGGGATTATTGGGCTTTCTGGGGCCGCGGCTTCTATATTAGTTGTTAGGTTTGAACTTTCGACACTCTCAGTTGTTTGAACATCCTGGCTAACATATGCTATTGCGGAAACAGCTACTATTAAAATAACTGCTAGGGTAAAAATGTGTTTCATTTTTTAAGGGTTAAAGATTTTCTACAAGCGACATAACAATGAATACATCGAGTTAATGGTTTTCCGTGCTCGCAGGTGCTCTGCATTGGCAAACCGCAACAGATTTTTCTGGCTTTATCCTCGACTCCACAGCGAAGGCACTTGTACTTTTTTTGGGCTGTCATAAGAAATTAAGTTAAATGGGGGGGGCGTAAGTAACGCCCCCGTTGGTTGTTAGCAGCTACCGCCGCCACAACCACCATGATTAGTAGTCATGTGAAAAAGGGTTAAAAAATCAAAGGACATCTATATATTAAATGCCCCTTATGAAAATTTCCGTAGCCTGCGCTACAAGCTAAATAACCTTAATCCCAGTGGTAGTGACTGTGATCTTGTCTTGTTCTTTTAGTTTTTTAAGAGTTCGCGTTACTGTAACTCGGTTTAATCCGGTTAGTTCGGCTAGTTCTTCGTGGGTAATGTGTACTCCCTGGTTTTTGATGCGTCCAAATAGTGTTCGGCTGCGACGATCTTGTAGTTTTTTTAATTCACCTAAAATTTGTTCCTCGGCAGTATCGGTGCGGTGTTTTAAACGATCTTCATACTCACGAATTCGTTCATTCATTTTTCGAATAAATCGCATCATTAGTTCTGGCTTTTTTTGAAGTACAGCCAAAAATTCCTTTTCTGGGAAAATACAGACCTTGGTGGGATGTGTAGCCTGAGCAAAATGGGTACTTTCTTCGGGCTCCAGAGTAACTCCACCAAAAATTGAGCCAGGACCAAGAACATCAAACACTGTTCTTTTGCCATCGCGGCTATGATAAAGTCGCACCTCTCCCCTTTTTACAAAATAAATTACTTCGAGCGGGTCACTTGGCATGTAAATCATTTCATCTTTACCAAAATCTTTCTCTCGAATGCGCTCTGCTATTTCCATGATTTCCTCTTCTGGGACGCCAGCAAATAGGTCTAGGTTTTTTAAGTACCACAGTTTTCCGTCCGAAGGATTAATGTTTGGCATAGTGATTTAATTGTAGTCTTCAATTAACGATTGTTCAAACTGAATTGGGCCTAAATAGCCTTTTTCAATAATCCAAGCCTCGAAAACTTTGTCTTGGCCAGTAACAACTAGGAGCCCTGTTACAACGAGCAGGACTCCTAATCCGCGTTTAAAAAAGCCGTTTGGGTTGGCGGCAAACTTAAGTTTTCTGGTTATTGACTGGCCGCCATAACCCACTAAGAGCATTACTAAAACTAATCCAAGAGCGTAAGCCAGCAAATTTATTAATCCTATAAAAATATCTTGAGGGAGCACAATGGCTATTATCAGAGCATAAGTAGGTGAACAAGTTGAAAAAACAGGTCCCAAAGACGCTCCTAACAAAACCGCACTTCCTGATGATTTATGAAGTAGTTTTTCAGATTTATGTAAGCCTAAATAGTGCGCACATTTATCCCATAATGTTGGGAAAACCATTACTACTCCAAAACCAGCTACTAGTCCCCCGGAAACTATTTTCCAAAAGTCAGTTGGGATTCCTATTAAAACTGTACTGGCTTTCAAAAGAAGGGTAAAAATAATGACTGACACTCCAAGGCTTCCGGCTATAATTAAAGGCCTTAAGCGATTTTTCTCACCTAGGCTACCTCCTAAAATAACTGGTAACAAAGCGATTACGCAGGGCGCAAGCACTGTTAGAATTCCGGCAAAAAAAGATGGGATCAGTAAGTTCATACTGATCCCATTTTATACTTTCTGTTAGAAAGGTCTGTAACTTAGGCTACAAACTATCTTTCTTCGCGTGGACGAGCGACATTCACGTTAAGTGGTCGTCCGTCTAGCTCTTTACCGTGCCACATTTCGATGGCAGCTTGAGCTTCTTCAGCAGTTTCCATTTCTACGAAACCGAAACCACGTGATCGGCCAGTAGCGCGATCAGTCATGATAGTTGCTGAAAGAACTGCTCCAGCTTGTTCGAAAGCTTCTTTTAGGCTTTCGTCTGTTAGACCCCAAGATAGGTTTCCAACGAATAGTTTGTTCTCCATTTGAATTTGGTTAAAGGATGAGAACCGTAACCTGGTTCTCACTCTACTAACGTAGCTCAAAAAACCAAACTTACGCCGGCAGGATAGCAGTTTTTCCCAAATTGGCAAGAGCATTTGACGAAACAGCATAAAAAAGTCACAATTAAACTAATTTAACCTCCTATCATGAAAGTTAGAAAATCTCTTTATATGCTTGCGGTGGCGATTGCAGTGATTGGAATTTTGTTCCTAGGAATTGCCGCTACTATTGAAGAAGCATTTTTACTTGGCATGCTCGAAGAGAAAGTGTGTTCCTATTTACCAAACGAGTACGAAGACCACTGTTATCAGGATGCAGCAGTGCGTATGCAGGATCCCGCAGCTTGTGAGCAGATTATGGGCGCGGATTTTAGCGTTTTAGAAGGCAATCCCCCACGTGATAAATGTTATCTCCGAATTGCTGTGGCCACTGGCGATCCTTCAATTTGTGCTAATATTGTGGGAGGAATTATTAGTTATACCCAAGCAGGATGTCTAGAATCTGTTGCACAAGAATACTTACCGTAGTTCTCGGCTTAATCTGTTTTGTCGGATTGCTAGTTGGGAAAGGGCTTTATATGACGCGAGGCGAGCCGATGGCAAGCGCCGAGGTTTTAGTTGGCGCTGGTGATTGTGTGTTTTTACTACATGGAATTTCACGCTCTTCTTATCTGATGAATGGGTTGGCTGATAATTTTCATGAAGCTGGATATACAACGTTAAACATTGATTATCCTTCGACTACTTATGACTTAGAAACACTTACTAATATGACTCTGGGAGCTTATGTTCCAGAGTTTTGCGAAGGGAAGCTAGTTAATTTTGTTGGACACTCAATGGGGGGAATTATTACACGAAACTATTTAGCCAGTAATGAGGTTGCGAATCTGGGCCGAGTGGTGATGATTGCCTCGCCAAACCAAGGAAGCGAAGTGGCTGATTTTTTGAATAAATACTGGGTAACTAGGATGTTTTTTGGGCCAGCTTTAGGGGAAATTGGGACTGGTAGTGCCTCGCTGGTGCTTGGTTTACCAGAGCCAGATTATGAAGTTGGAGTGATGGCCGCCACGCGTTCAAATAACCCGGTTTTGTCACGAGTTTTACCTGGAGCGGATGATAGTCGAGTTTCAGTAGAAAGCACAAAACTAGACAGTATGACTGACTATTTGGAAGTAGCGGCCACGCACAGTTTTGTGACTTTTAGGCCGGATGTACAGGAGGCGGCGCTGCTATTTATTGAATTTGGGGAATTTGAGATTAGCCACCGATAGTTGAAATTTAAACTTTGCAAGCAACCACAACACTGCCACTGCTCCAATTGCTATAAACCCCTCCCCGTCTTCGATCAGAGCAATATGAATTCCTCCAAAAACAAAAAATAGATAAGTAAGAGACTGGATATGCTTCCATTTTCGTTTTAACAAAACCATTGCGAACTTATTGGAAGTTAAGAGAACAGGAATCGCAAAAACAATCCCAATTAGTCCCCAACCGCACGCCGCAGTTTCCCAATGCTCTGGTTTAGTAAGCCCATCCCAGATTGAAATCTCCTTGACCATCAGAAACCCTACAAAATGTCCAATTATAAGCAAAACCGATAAAATTCCAAACTCCTTACGAAACATTGCTAATGTGCGCAGTATCTTGAGATCCGGGAAAATGTCAGCCAGTGGCCGAATCACCATCACAGCAATCAAAATATTCCAGCCAATTTCTCCAAATTCTGAAAACTCACCTGGGTCAACAAAAATATAAAGTGGAGCCACTAAAAAACCCCAAAAAAATATTTTCTTCAGGGTCATTAGGTATGGTATTTGTCCGTCTAGGATTAGTTTTTTAAGCATGAACCTAGAATACTTCACAAAATCCGATTAGGCGAGGATTTAAGAATCCGTGCCTTAATCCATTTGACTTAGGCGTCTGCGGACAACTCTTCGGACTCCCTCATCATCAAGGCTTGTGCCTTCAGCCTTTAATGCTGCAGCTTCATCAGCCTCTAGCTTGTTTTCTGGTCGAGCCTCCATAATAGGAGTTACATACTCAACTAGTTGAGCAGCAGCGGCAACAGCCCAGTCAATCATATATGGATAGACTCCATCCTCTCCAGCTTTTGCTGGAAATGCCATTGCCTCAATTGGCGCCAGGGACCCATCGTCCTCTTCCCCTAAGGCGTCAGCGTGCATTCCAGCTCTGACCTCATCATTTATAAGAATCTCTGGGTCGTCTAAAATGTACCCCCAAGGATATGTATCCATGTTACTTAGCGCCGCCAAGATAGTGTATTCAAGGGCTCTGGCTATTCCCGGTTCACTTTTTGCTCCACGAGCAATCATAGAGTTGCTGGCGAAAAGTTCTTGTAGAACTACTTGCGCGTCAACTTCCGCTAGAGTTTCGGGGGCTTTCCCCAAGGCAGGTTGTAAGACCATATTTTGTGGTGTTAATTTATTTGATTTGATTATACATGTTTTTTTGTTCATGTCAAGCTTTTCATTCCGACCCCATCCTCGTTCCTTGCCACAAACGTATTTTTAACCTATAGTTTCCTCCTTAAATAATCATATGGTTGAACAAGTGAAAACAGAACCGTTTGAGAGGCTTATTGAAGTGCTGCAAGAAACTGCGGACGAAGTACGTGGTGGGCCGCGGGTCATACCCGAGGGGTTTGATACGTTGGTTACTAGAGTTATTCAACAAGCGCGCGAGGAAATGGCGCTACTACCCTTGGAGACAGGGGATGAGAAACCCCCAAGAGTGCCACGACTCTCTGATTTTCCTGGTACTGAAAAAATTGATATTGATTTAGTAACAGGCGGAAAAGTGACCTGTGTGGCTCATGAACACAGAGATGTGGATAAGCCTGTCGGACCAAAGTTTTTGTCGATTTTTCTTCCCATTAAAAACGGTGGGGAGCGAGTAATCCCGGCCTTGGTAAGTTTAAAAGAGGAAACTAATCGTTTTCGAGAACAGGGTTGGCAAGTAGAGGTAAATATTTGTGTAAACAACACTACAGATGACACGTTGAAGAAAATTTTTGCCTTGGAAGGGCTGTTGCGTAGTGCCCGATTTAATATTTATGAAGTTGAAATACCAGAACTGGGAATCACTGGAAAAAATTACGCCCTTAATTTGATGTATTCGCGGCTTTTGAAGCGCGATATTGATCCGGATGAAAAAGGGGTGCAACGGTTTATCCACATTGCCGATGATGATATTGGTTACCCGGATAAACGCGATGGGATTGAACGAAACATTGAAGCCCTACAAACAAATCCAAATGCCACGCTGATAACTGGAACTTACTCGGTTGGCAAACAAACAGACGGCTGGCAAGAAGCACACACTGTTCGTAAAGATCCAGAGATTTTGAGCGCCTTGCCTCCCCTGCCCCAATCATATGGTGGAGCAGCCACAATGCGGCTTGGGGACTTTCCTCGAACTGGGATTTTGTCTGAGAAATCTTTTGATGCTTTTATGACTCTGAAACTTATTGGAGAAGCGTTAGCATCTGGAATCTCAGAGGATCAACTGATTGCGGAGGCCAAATTATTACCCGTGGCTAGTAATCCACGTTTTATGGCCGAACACCCCGAGGAACACCGGTTTTTTAAAGCGATTTGGAGACTACTGCGCGATGTTGAATGGCGCGAAAGTGTGGGCGAACTGCTGGAAAACCCAGATTTAGTGGATTCTTTTTTGCGACTAAGGCGAGCTTATTACGATAATATTACGCGGGCTTTGGATGAATTACCCGAGGGTGACTTGCGACCGGTGGCCCAAGCTTGGACCAGAAAAGTGCGTGACCGGGTGTATGCCATGCGGGAGGCTGGTCAGCTTAGCAGTCAACACCTAGCCCCGGCCATGCGAGTTAAATCACCTTTGGATGATGAGTTTAAGTTTGTACAAAGTCTTCTAGAGAAAACTGTTATTGTTATGGAAGATGGGGAATTAAAAGAAAAACCATGGCTTAGAGCGACTCATGATCGACTTGATCCCGAAGCAAATCTACCAATTGGAGTAACGGCTAAGGAACTTTTGAGTAAGGTTGAGAGTTTTCTTCGAGAAAACCCTGATGATGTGGATTTTGCTGGAGATCAAGATTTAGAAATTTATGCCTTAATAGTTAGAAATATTGATAGCCGCCGAGAGCAAGTACGCGACCCAGAAGTCATGCGTTTTCTGTTTGCAGAGGCAGGAATTGAACTGGGCGAAGAAATTACAATTAAGGAGCACACCTCCTCGGGGAATGTGAATTTCTCTTTTACTGTAATCTCTGGAGATACACGATATTTTGTTCGGTATAACGACCCGCTTGGTAAACGATTCACTCAAAAACATGACCCACGCAAAGTAACTTATGGAAACCTACTTACCGAACGTATTTTTGGATATCTGATGGGGTCAGAAAATGTTAACGGAACTCTTCATCCTAATTTGAAAACAGCCATGCGTCACCGGTTTGGCCCAGTAGAGCCTAATGAGGCGGAACGCGTTGCGCAGTCGTTTTCTATCCAGCCGGATTTAAGTGCAACTCACTGCCTAATGATGGATCGCGAAGAGTTGGGTATGAGTCACCGCGAAACAGCGACCCTGCTTGGTACTGCTGTATCTGATCTGCATGGGTCTTCTCTTGGGATAGCGCGCACTTTTGACCCGGACAAAGACTATCGTGATGACGAACATCACCGGGCATTGGTTTTCTTGCGTTTTGGTTATCCTGATATGAGATTTAGGACACGTGATGATTATGAAACTTGGCTTAGAAACTCTAACGAGCGTGGTTGCTGGATTACGCGCGTGTTCCGAAATATGGGAGCAATGCAAGATCCTCCGGCCGCTTTTCATAAGGTTGATTCATCTGCCAAGAGAGGTGGAGCTGATTTAGATCACCGTTTTTGGTTGGCTTTTTACCGTTCAATTGACCGTTTTGGAAAAATCGGGACTATGGGGCATCAAGACTTTACGCAAAACAATGTGTTTGTAGAGCGAGCGAATCACGATAATTACAAAGTTTTTGATTTTGACCACTTAACTTTTATTGATCCTTTTTATGAGGCTGGGCAGTGTTTATACTCGGTTATGCGTCATGCAATTGAGGGAGATTTAAGTATTCCAGAATTAAAAAGAACGGCTGATGAATTTATTGATTCTTACTTGAATGGACTACGAAAACATGTTGAAAATGGTGGAGAATTCATGGACCCGGACGTGGAAATTCGTTGGGACGAATGTGAACAAGATATGCGCACTTTTGGAGCCACTGCCCTAATAAGCGTGTTTGCTCGTAATACAAAAATAAAACCCGAACACGAGAAAAAAGTTATCGCTGTTTGCCAGCACGTTCTTTCTTAATAAGGCAGATAATGCAACAAACTACCACGAACTCTCCCCCACTCGCGGCCAAGATCAGATTGCGATGAATCTTGATGAAGAGCAGCGGGCATAAAATGTCCGGCCCCAGGCACCTCGAGACCATCGCATTCCAAATGCGAGGTTAAGGGCTCTGGGCCTTCTTTAATAATGCTGTCATTATCTGAGCCAATCACGGCAATTCGTCGGCGATCGTCAGGAGTGAAGTCTGCAAAGGCCGGGGTTGGGAAAAAACCATCAACTTCCGCAAGGCCAGTACGGTTTTCGAGTGGAGTCCCAAATAATCTTGTTAAACAGGTTCGAAACTCAGCCCGTTGCGCTAAAAAATGCAGCCAGCCGTTGCCGCCTAGACTGTGTGCTAAAACAATTGTTTCCTCGGGATCAACGTTGTTTTTCCCTAAAATGTGGTCCATAAACTGAATAAACTCATCTACGCTTGGGGTATCGCCCTCTTGAAAACCCGGGATACCTTGATCAAACAAGGATCTTAAGCCTTGTTCGCGGGCGTGACTCTCTTCTTGGTGCTGCCAGCGCTCATCATGAGAGGGGCCGTAACCCTTAATAAGTACAACGTTTTTAGGTTTTTTAAGCATGGGGTGATGTTAAAAGTGGGGTTCATTTAAGCAGCTTGATGAGATGTGGTCAAGTTGGCGCGATTTGCCAAAACCAAATTAATGTTGCTTTTTTATAAATGTATGTTAGGATTCCAACCTCGAGTTCGAGATATTAAACAAATTATATGACACCATTTAGTGATCTTGGGTTGAATCCAATGATTCTGCAGGCTTTGGCTGAAATTGGCTTTGAAACGCCTACACCCATTCAAAACAAAGTAATCCCCCACCTTCTTAATTCAGATAATGATCTGGTTGGACTAGCGCAAACTGGAACCGGTAAAACCGCGGCTTTTTCTCTGCCGATTATTCAACAAGTTGATACTGAAAGCGACCATGTTCAGGCGTTGATTCTGGCTCCAACTCGCGAGCTAACTATTCAAATTGCCAAAGATATTGAAAAATTCCTCAAATACTTACCAGGCTTTTCTGTGCTATCAGTGTATGGAGGAGAGCGAATAGATAAACAGATTCGCGCTTTTAGAAAAAAACCACAAATTATTGTTGGCACTCCTGGTCGAACTAATGACTTAATTCGTCGTGGGGTTTTAAAAGTCACTCATTTAAGTTGGATGGTTTTAGATGAAGCTGATGAAATGCTAAACATGGGATTTAAGGAAGAGCTAGACGCGATTTTGGAAACAACACCAAACAGCAAACAAACTCTGCTTTTTTCAGCCACTATGAATAAGGCGGTGCGACAGATTGCAAGTAATTATATGAAGAAGCCAGACGATATCACCGTTGGCGAAAAAAACAAGGGTGCTGATAATGTGCAGCATTTCTATTATGTAGTTCACGAAAAAGACCGTTACCAGACACTACGCCGAATTGCAGATGCTAATCCAGATATTCACGGGTTAGTTTTTTGTCGAACGAGACGTGAAACACAGCAAATTGCTGACAAATTGATTCAGCATCATTATTCAGCAGAGGCAATTCATGGCGAAATATCGCAAGACCAAAGAACGCTTGTCATGAATCGATTTCGAGATAAAAAAATTCAAATCCTAGTAGCAACTGATGTGGCGGCCCGCGGAATTGATGTGGCCGACCTGACACACGTTATTAACTATAATATTCCAGATAAATTAGAGTCTTATGTTCATCGTAGTGGACGAACTGGCCGCGCTAACAAGAGCGGTATTTCCATGGTGATTGTGAACATGCGTGAGAAATACAAGATCCGCCAACTAGAAGCCAAGGTTGGTAAAAGTTTTGAACAAGCCCGAATCCCAAGTGGTGAAGACATCTGTGAAAAACAGCTGTTTAGCCTGGTGGACAAGGTTTGTAACATGGAGGTTAACGAAGCTCAAATTGGCAAATATCTTGGTTTGATTACCAAAAAATTCGAACACATGAGTCGCGATGAATTAATTAAAAAACTTATTTCCGAAGAATTTAATCGGTTTTTAAATCACTACAAAGACGCCGCTGACTTGAATTCTGGTGTAAGTACAAGTGGTCGCCGTGAAGGCCCGCCTCGCTATGATAAGTCCCAAGTTTTATTTGCACGATTTAGTATAAATATTGGACGAAATGTTGGGCTACATGTTAAGGAAATTTTGAATCTAATAAATGACCAACGTGACCTAAAAAGTGTTGAAATTGGCACAGTGGAACTTAAAAAAAGTTACACCTTGTTTGAGATTGATGAGAGTTACAAAGATAAGGTTTTGAAATGCTTTCAAGGTCAAATAATTAATGGCGTTCCGATTGAAATCACCTGTGAACAAACCGGAATTAAATCTACCCGTCCATCTAGCCGCAAAAGCGGTCCTCCACGCAGACGAACAGGAGGTTACGGTGGAGGTGGAGGCGTCGGAGATGGCCGAAAATGGACTCCAAAAAAAGGTGGAAGGAGAAAAGGAGGATCTTCCTACGGAGGTAGCAGCCGAAAAAAACGCTACTAAAATTATAATAAATTATTTATATGGACTTATATAATGTTGCTATTGTTGCGCATGTGGATCACGGAAAAACCACGCTGGTTGATGCTCTTTTGAAAGCTAGTGATAGTTTTGATGCTCATAAAGGGTTGGCCGAACGGGCTATGGACAGCAATGATCAAGAAAAAGAGCGCGGAATTACGATTTACGCTAAAAATGCTGCGATTACACACAATGGTAAAAAACTAAATATTGTTGATACTCCGGGGCATGCTGATTTTGGATCTGAGGTAGAGCGCGTATTACGAACAGTGGATGCGGTGATTTTGGTGGTGGATGCTTTTGAAGGGCCGATGCCGCAAACTAAATTTGTACTCAAAAAATCTCTAGAACTTGGACACAAGGTTTTGGTTGTGATTAACAAAATTGATAAGCCAATGGCCAGGCCCGACGAGGTTGTGGATTTAACTTTTGATCTGTTTTCTACTCTTGGCGCGACTGATGAACAACTGGATTTCCCTTATATTTACGCTAATGCCAAGGCAGGAATTGCTATTCGCGAAATAGATGATGAGCAAAAGGATATTACGCCTTTGATTGATTTTATTCTTGAGAATGTTGAGCCGGCAGAAAGTAATACCGAGGCTCCATTTAAAATGCAGCCAGCCACACTTAAATATGACAATTTCTTGGGGAGAATGGCGATTGGCAGAGTTTATGAAGGAATTTTGAAATCAAACCAGTCAGTTACAATTATTAAATCAGATGGGACAAAATATTCGGCCAAAGTATCTAAGATTTTCTCTTTTGAAGGAATGAATCGTTATGAAGTGCAGGAGGCTCAAGCTGGAGACATGGTAGCAATCGCTGGATTGCCTGAAATCTATGTTGGTGAAACAATTACTAGTGACCCCGACACGGAGCCGCTACCCGCGATTAAGGTTGATCCGCCAGCCCTAGCAATTGAATTTATGGTGAATGACTCCCCTTTTGCCGGACGGGAAGGCCAATATGTAACCAGCAGGCATTTAAAAGATCGTTTAGAAAAAGAACTTGAAACAAATGTGGGGCTAAAAATTGAAATCCAGAAAGGTTGTGATGGGGTTAAGGTTTATGGACGTGGCGAAATGCATATTGCGGTTTTGATCGAAACAATGCGGCGGGAAGGATTTGAGCTGCAAATTTCGCAACCAGAAGTAATTATGCAAGAAATTGATGGTCAAAAACACGAGCCAATTGAAATGGCGGTGGTAAATGTTCCGGACAGCATGGCGGGCTCAATTATAGAAGCCCTAGGTCGTCGTAAGGGAATCATGAAAAACATGAAATCGGAAAATGGTAATACTATGCTGGAATTTGAAGTTCCCACTCGAGGACTACTCGGATTTCGTTCTAATTTTCTACTTTTAACTCGCGGTGAAGGAACTCTTTATCATTCGTTTGATCGTTTTGCTCCTCATGTTGGAAAAATCGAAAAACGCACCGTAGGTTCAATGGTTTCTAGTGTAACTGGTGCAACCATGGCTTTTTCATTATGGAAACTACAAGAAAGAGGGCCTTTGTTTATAAAACCAGCAACCGAAGTCTATGAGGGCATGATTCTAGGTGAACATAATCAAGGAACTGATTTAGCGGTTAATCCAACTAAGAACAAAAAACTAACTAATGTTAGATCTTCGGGAGCAGACGAGGCGTTGAATTTAACGCCAACTATTCCCATAACTCTGGAAATGGCGATTGAATATATAAAAGATGATGAATACGCGGAAATCACACCTAAAAATGTCCGTTTGCGCAAAAAACTACTAAAAGAGCACGATCGAAAAAGAGCAAAAGTGGCACAGGGTGTTTAGCAAGCTTACTTTTTTAGGAAGGCTTTGGTTTTTTGTATAACAAGGTGATTACAAACCCGACAAATAGTAGTGCCGAAGAAATATAAAGAGCAGTTTCAAAACTCTCGGTAGATTGTTTTACCCAGGCAAATAAAAGAGGACCAACAATCCCAGCTGCTCCCCAGGCCGTAAGCATTACTCCATATATTTGTCCGATGTGCTTAGACCCAAAAGCATCAGCGGCAAAAGCTGGCATTGTTGAAAAACTGCCTCCATAACATGACAACAAATAAGAAGCCACAATGGCAAACAAAACATAGCTTGATATTTGTGGAAGCAGAATAAATAAAACTGCTTCAGTAATAAATATTAATGAAAACACTCCTTTTCTTCCTATAAAATCTGAAATCCAAGCCCACACAAATCTTCCAACTCCGTTAAAAATAGAAGCAATGGCCAAAATTGTTCCCCCGGCCACCGCTAAATCAGCGGCTGAAATGTTTTCAATAGCCCCTTTTACAATCTCTTGAGACATAGGGGAAAGCTGTGAAATCAACCCTATCCCGGCCGTGATATTCAAAAACAACATAGTCCAGAGTAGCCACCACTGACGCGTGCGTATAGCATCTTTGAATTCTAATGAATTTGCGGCTGAAACTCTTTCTTCTGGAGGTTTGAAATTTTTAGGAACCCATCCGGATGGAGGTTTCTTAAAAAACTGAGCCGTTAAGGTCACTAGAATTAAAAATACAACACCCCCAATATAGAATGTGTTAGCCACTCCGAAATGCAGAATTGTGGCCGGTGCAATTTTCCCCATAATAAAAGCTCCCGCACCAAACCCCATTACCGCCAATCCAGTTACTAGCCCCCTCCTGTCAGGGAACCAGCGGATAAGCATGGCAATGGGAGTAATATAGCTAAATCCATTACCTAAACCAGCTATAAATCCATATCCTAAATAAAGCAGCCACAGGCTACCAATTTGATCGGCTACTCCAGCCAAAATTGTTCCTATTCCAAATAGTATTCCTCCCATAGTTGCCACAAATCGCGGCCCTTTTTTATCGACCAATCCTCCCCCAAAAGCAGCGGCAATGCTGATTGAGGCAATCGCTATCATAAA
>CAXCBS010000008.1:0-19097 GCA_963980845.1 uncultured Candidatus Peregrinibacteria bacterium
GGCCAGATGGACATTTTATGCGAATTAAACAGGCTCGTTTTAAGGGTAATATTCAAAGTTTTAATGAGGAGAATTCTAAGTTTGAAAACTGGGATACTGGAGACCAGGCTGGTGCTACAACTTCGTTGCTTTTTTATAGTTTTATTGGTCTTCCGATTGAGCTTACTTTTTCTGAAGATTCAAGCGTTGCCGAGCGAGGTCTGGGAGTTATGATTTCAGCGGTTTCCGTCGAAGCTTTGAGTTTTAGAAAATTAAAACCAGCTACTTTTATAGCTACGGCTCCTTGGAAATTATATAGAGGAGCGGGAAGTGTAAGAGCATTTAACGTAAGGCTTTGGCTTTATGGAATTGACAGAAAGATTGGTAAAATAGCGAGTGGGACAGCTTTTGGAAAAGTATTTTCCCAGTCAGATGATTCGGTAGCAATGGTTCGTCGCTTGATTGATATGCGGGCCAAAACTCCTACAGTTTTTTCTAATATGAGTCCTAAACAAATTGAGCATTTAAGTAACCGGGCAACTCGAGTTTTGGATGCGCTTGGTGAGTCTGATGAAGGAAAGGCCTTACTTAAAGCCGCCTATAAGGGAGCTTCAAATGCAGGGCCTGCTGCGCCAGCCGCAGCCGCAGGGGCAGCGGCCTCAAATGCAGATGAAGTGCTTGATGCTGGTGTTATGGCAGTCAAGTATAGAGTGTTTAAGGATTTGGCTACGAAGCTTGATGATTTTGATAATGTTGATGAGGTAGCGGATTGGATAATGAGATCTACATACGATGATTTTGATGATTTGAGTCGGTTAGTTGGCTCTATTGATGATGTGAGCCCGGGAGAGGCTTGGCATGCTATTGAAAATGCTACTGATGAACAGGCTCGTAGATGGGCTACAGAGATTATAAAGCAACGCGATAATGTGAAAGGCGCAACAGCTGCAGCAGCTGCTGGTGATACAACTCGAGCTGGCTTTTTTAGTCGTCGTTTTGCTAACACAGCTGCTCGTTACACTACATTTAAAACAACTTATGCAACGCTAAAAGGGAGCACGAAAACTTTAATGACAAGTATTGATGCGGTTACTCCTACTGGTTCCCCTCCTGTCCCGAGAGATGTGGCTTTTAAGATTTTGCAGAAATATCCTGATTTAGCAGATAGCTTGGATGATACAGCTAGAATGACTGAAATTTTTGATGATTTTGGTTTAACAGGGAGTAATAGAAGTGTTGAAGGGTTAGTAAAAAAGGCACGATTAGCGCAACGGGCACAGCAAGCATTACTTGCTTTGGCTATTGTGGTGGATATTTTTGTGATTGGACTTTCTATTTACCGAATTAAAGATTTGGAGGAAATTATTAGAAATACAGAGAACCCTCATATTAAAGAGATTTACAAAGACAAAAAGACTCGGGAATACGTGAATATTGGTCTTTCGGCTACTTCATTGGTGGTAAGCGTGACAACCTTGTCGTTGTCTGCCTTGGCTCCAGAAACAGCGGGAGCATTGGCTGTGGCCTTAGGTTTATCTGGTTCTATGAGCTGGACTGGTGTTGGTTTAGTGGTGACTGGTGTGCTTTTGGTTGCTGGTGGCGTTATGTACGGTTTAGATAAAATTGATGAGTCTCGAATGGAAATTGCTTATGAAAAAGATGATTGGAAGGGCATGCCTTCACATGTTTTGTATAAAACCTGGGCTATGCAGGTTGGAGCGTCGGATATGGAGGTTGTTCTTCATGATTATGGGAGTGTTAAGCGTGGTATTGCGGAAGGTCGGATGATATCAGGGATGGAACAAAGTGAATATATTCAAGGTCAAACTCGTGAAGAGATTGTGGAAGCTTTGATTGAAAGATCGGCTGGTATTTTTGGAGATGCTAAAAAGTCCTCCCCTACTGACCAATCGATTGTTAGTTATTCTATGCAATATGTGAGATCCGCTCTTGGAGATGAATTTGATCCGGGGACTTTGGAAAATGGCAAAAAAGTTATTTCTGATTCAATGATATATGCTCGGATGATGGTTTCAGGGGAACAAATGCAGGTTAGAAAGAGGTTTTTTGAGCAGGAAAATGTAGCCGATTATTTCCCGGCGGAGTATGCTTTTCAGCCTTCTCAGTTGCAATTAACAGAAGAACAGCAGTTAATGCTTCCTCCAGGTGTAGACTCAACTTATGATGCTTTGGTTTCACTTACGCCAATGGCTGACTTTTTACCTAATAACTCTTTTTATGCTGAGAATTTTGAGGCTTTGCCGCAAAGTTCTGATGTTGAATTAAATGTTTCTGAAATTGAGACTGCAATGTCTTCTTTTTATGCTCAAAGCATGCGTCATTTAGGTGAACGATTAGAGCAAGAACATCCGGTGATTTTTGCTAATTTGAAGGAGCTTCCTTCTAGCGTGGTCGCTGGTAAGTTAAAAGAGATTAGAATGGTTCAGGCAATGACTGGAGGAGTTTTGCCAGCTCAACTTCAAGAAATTCTACCAGCCTTAATTTTGTATGTGGATTATTTAGGTGATATGCCGGCAATTGAGATGACTTATCCATCAGTGCAGGCTTTGCAAAAATGGGCAATAGATATTGGTTCTTCCCATCAAATTGCAGAAGCTAGTTTGAAAGAAGAAAGAGGAGATTATTTACGGACTGACGAGGAGGTTATGGATCAGTATGGGGTGGCTAAAAATAAGTTTTTGTATGTGCTTTATAAACTGGCTGTTGGCGTGTTTGGTTATGCTGGTAGCGCAGATGAACAGTCACTTAAACGGCTTTATTCTAGGGCATATGCCAATGTGTTTGGTGTGTATTGGAGTGGGAAACAATGGGTTGTTCAGGAGGCTGGGATTGAGTCAGATAATGAGTTGCCGATGGAATCTGATGTTAGTTATGAGGAGCTTTATGCTCATTTAATTGATGAGTTTGAAAGGCATTCTGATGATATTTTTGAACATACTTCACGAATATTTTTCTCAATTGGCGGACGAAACGCAAAATCTCAAGAGATTGCTGAGTATTATTTAGAAATATTAAAAGAAGCTGGCGTTGAGTATGACAAGATGGCTGTGGATTCTGGCGGGTATAAGATGGCTGTGACCTCATATATTATGGATCGTTCTGAGGGTGGAGAATATGTGGTTTTACCAGGCCATTTAATTGCTAAAGGTGTTGCGTCTGGGGTTAGTAATTTAGGGCAGTTTGCTTACCGTTATGAGGACAGTGAAATTGTTAGTTACAAATTAACAGAGGCTAATGTTGAGGTTCCGCATATTTTCTCTAAACAACGTCAAGAATCAATAGAGTCTTTTGAAGTTATTGGAGGGGCTGAAGATTATCGATTGGAAATGCAAGCAATGGTTGATGAGGTTGATGTTTTGATTCATGCTAGTGGAAACGAACTAGATATTCCGGAGATTATTGATGAAAAACTACATACTATGCGGGGAGAGGTTAACTGGTTTGTTGATTCATTGGGGTCTTATCCTCAAGTTGAGCAACAAGGTCGTTTGAGAGAATTTTATGAGGAAGTGGATGAGTTTAGAAGGATTGCAACTTTGAGCATTTTGGCTCGGGCTGAGGATAAGGTGTTCTCTGATGATGTAGATGGCAAGATGGTTGATGAAGAGTGGGAAACTAATTTAGCAATGAAAAATAATTTCCGTTATTCCGGCATGATTAGCAAACACTGGAAGAAACTTGATGAGGTGGTTAATAGAGTTTCTGGTCGAATTGGAGGGGAAGAATTTGCTGGTCAGTATATGGATTATTTTTATCAAGAAATTTCTTTGGCTTTGGTTAAATCTGTGGTGCTTAAATTTGATTCAGATAGTGGTGAGTATAAGGTTCAATCTTGGAAAAAATTAGATATTGATGAGCTTGAACGTAATTTAAAAGAGGTTTTGGCTTATGAAGAATGGATGCAAAAATATAAAGGTAAAGATGTTGGAGAGACTTCAGTTCAAGAAAAACGGCTTGTTCGAAGTCAAATTATAGAAGAGCTTAGTTAATCTGTTATAATCAAGCTATGAACCCTCCTAAGTTTGGAAAAAATGATGATTCCCCAGAAAAACGTCATTTTGATGAAAGTGATACTTGGGGTGAGAGATGGCAGAATTTTGAAGATATGTTTTCTGATTTTGATCCGGTTCCCTTAGGAATGGAAGGGGTCTGGATGGAAAGTGATTTAAGACAGAAAAAACTAGATCAGCTTAGAAAATTGTTAGAGGATGGTGTGGATGACTCCCCTTTTTCTGATGATTTGAAGATTTTGAAAGGGTTAAAAGAGTCTTTGGGTTTTTTTTCTTATGCGCAAATGCAGGAATTACAGCGGTTAGTAGCTAAAGTTGATGAGGGAATAGCCGAGCGGTTAGACCTCGAAGAATTTGAAAAATCATCTAAAACCGAAGAACGTGATTAATTATCGTCAGGAAATTTTGGAAAATTTTGATGGATTGCTTGTTAAGTTTTATCGCATTGTAGGAAAATATGCTGAGCAAGCGGAAAAAGATGAAAAAACTAAAGGTTTAATTACCGTGGGTTGGACTTCGGTTCAGGCGTGTGCAAAACAGATTAAGCAGGCGGAGAAAAGTGGCAAAAGCTTAACTGAAATTAAATTAATTATTTTTCGATTTGAACAACAATTAGACGCGCTTGACCCGCTTGATTCTTTTGTGCCAAGTGAGCAGCTTTAGGAGTTAGTGCGTCGCTCTAGGACTTTGATAGCTAGGTTCGTCATTTTGTTGGCTTGTTTTTCGAGAATACCAAGTAATTTATCAAGTTGGTCCTCATTCATTTCTTTTAGCAGTTTGAGCCACATGTGTTTTTCGCGGCGTGGCATAGGCACAAAACTTAGCATTGAAAACAAACGGTTTAGTTTTTCGGCTGGTAAATTATTTATCATGTTTAAAGAAAGTTAGTTAGCTGTGTAAGGTTTGCCAGTGGCAGCTTTGAAAACAACATACCATTGGAGCATTTCTCGCAGTTTTTCAAGTGGCATTTCAGGGTCATCTTCCATGGCTTGTGCGATTTCTGGAGCTACTTTTTCGATCTGTTTCTTTAGGGGTTCAAGAGCTAATCCTTGTGCCCAATCTGGAGTAGCTTCACCGCCGAGGGCGGTCATCCAGCGAAATTCGTTTTCCCAAGAAAACAGTTCTTCGCGTTCACCTAAAATAGGATTAAGGACAGGCCTTAACATGTCCCACCATTTCATAGTGTCTGGGCAATAGCGCATGGCAACACCTTCAATGATTTCATGTAAAAGGCTGGCTTTTTCTCCGGCAGCGTCAGCATAGGTCTCTTTGGCTGTTTGTTCTTCTTCTTTTCCCCAGAATCCGGAAATCCAATCTTTGCCTTTTTCCCATAAGCTTTTTTCTCCCTCTTCCTCTTTGTCTTTTTCTTCCTTTTCTTTTTTTGGGTCTTCTCCTCCTCCTAAATAGCGTTCTAAAGGGTTTTCAAAAATATCTGGAATCCACCAGACATCTACGCTCGGGTCGATAATGCGCTCAACAGTTCCTTTGCCATATTCAAGCGATTTATCTTTGGCTTTATCAAACATAAAATGTAATTAAAGGATTTTAAGTTAGTTTACTTAAAATTACTTTCTTTTACAATTTTTTAATCATATAAGTCCCCTCTAATTCATAGCCCCATTTTCGGTAATATTCGCGGGTGCCAATAGAGGCGATAACAGCTAGACGTTTGTAGCCAGCTTTTTTTGCTAGGTTTTCGGCTTTTTTTATTAGTTTTCGTCCGAGGCCAAGATGTTGGGGGGCGTTTTGGTGTTTTTGGCCTATTTTAACCTGAAAACCATAGGTGTGAATTTCGCGGATAATAGCTGATTTTTGGAGTTCGCGGATAAATGGTTTGTCGGGGAAACGTAGTCGTAGTAATGAGAGAAGTTTGTCTTGTTTTTGATCTTCGTAGGTTAAAAAAAATTCTTGCCCGCCAGATGATTTGTAAGTTTGTTCGTTATATATGAGGTCTTTTTCATTGATGGTTTTATTGCGGATTTCGCGGCAGCGGATGCAGCGGCAGATTGGTTTTTTAGATTTTTGTTGAATTGATTGACGGAGGTTTGTTTCAAGGTTACCGGCGAGAATGCTTTCACCGGGAATATCGCGGATTAAACGGTCAATGCGACAGTATTCTGGTACTTCTTTTTTGCAATTGATGATGAGCTTAAGAAGAGTGGGGTCGTCGTAAGGTTTGTACTCCCCTCTTTCCCACCATTTTTCTAGTTCTGAATATGGAACAACCGTGCAAGGATAGAGTTTAAGAAAATCTGGATGATAAGCAGGATCACTGAAAAGTACTTTCATCATTTTTAGGTCGCGTTCTGGGGTGCTGCCAGGTAAGCCGGGCATAATGTGAATGGAGAATTTAAAGCCAGCGTCCTTGGCTAAATGCAGTGCTTTTCTCCCCTGTTCTACAGTTTCACCGCGTTTGTTTAGTTTAAGTACATCATCATAAATAGTTTGGATTCCAATCTGTAGTTTGGTGCAACCGAGGCGGCGGAAATAGCGGAGTTCATCTTTGTTAATATGGTCAGGGCGTGTTTCTAGGCTTAGGGCAATGCAGCGATGAGTAGCGGTTTCATTGTGTTTTTGGGCGTCTTCAAGTTTGCGAAAATTAGTGCCATTCAAGGCGTTATAACAGGAGCGAATGAAAGCGGTTTGATAAGCGCGGGGATAAGCGGAAAAAGTGCCTCCTAATACAATTAGTTCAATCTTGTCAGTGGGATGTCCTTGGTTTTGTAAGCTTTTGAGTCTAGTGGTTACTTGGCGATGGGGGTCAAAATCGTTTAGTACGGCTCGCATGGCGCCGGGCTCATTGGAAAGGTAGCTTTTTGGCATATCTTTTTCCGTGGGGCAGAAAACGCATTTACCGGGGCAATACCAGGGTTTGGTGAGCACGGTGATGACGCTAACTCCAGCTAGGCTGCGTATTTTTCGTTTTCGGAAAATTCGAAGAAAGTCGGGATCCTCTTTTAATTCATTGTTTTCTATCATTTCGCGATAAGTTTTGACCACATTGTAATTTGCAATGGTTGATTTTTGGTGTTTTTTGGCAAAACGCTTTTTAAAAACCTCAACATCTTCCTCTGTTTTAAGGTTAGCTTTGAGGGCGGCGAAAATAAATTTTTTATTAGTGGTCATTTTCATTTACAATGGGTTTATCAAAAGTAACCTAACGCATGAAGACTAAAACAGCAACTCAGGTTAAAAACCAGGTCGTAAGAGTGTATGACTCGATTGCTCAAGAATTTGATCGTTCGCGGCAGAGGGTGTGGCCAGATCTTAATTTTTTTACCGAGTTTTTACCTGATGAAATGCGGGTTTTAGATGTTGGGTGTGGGAATGGACGGTTGCTTAAATATTTTGATGAGTTTGAAACGTATCTTGGAATTGATAATTCTAAAAAACTATTAAATCACGCTAAGTCTCAGCATAAGGATAAAAATATTCGTTTTAAGGAGGCGGATGCTACTGATTTGCCGGTTAAGGAAGGTTTTTATAATGCGGTTTTTTCAATTGCCGTGTTGCATCATATTCCTTCACGCGAGTTGCAGCTTAAGACTCTTTCTGAGGCGGCTAAGGCGCTTTCGAAGGATGGACTTTTATATATTTCAGTATGGAATTTGTGGAGATTGCGATCACTTCCCTATTTTGTAAAAGCAATGATGCGATGTATTTGGTCGTGTGGAGATTATTCGTGGAAAGATTTAATGATTCCGTGGGGCAAGAAAGATCCCAAAATGCGGTATGCCCATGCTTTTACGTTACAAGAATTACTTGGTTTGTTGCAGGATGCTGGTTATGAAATTGTGGCTGAAAAATCTACTAAACAGGGTCGATTTGGCAATCACATGGTGGTAGCACGGCCTTTTTTGTCTACGCGAACAGTTCCTGTCATGGGAGTTGATTTTCATAAGGTTACCTTAAATGAGGCGGTAGAGGTTTGTGGAAGATTTTTGCGATCTGGGGAACAACATATGGTAGTTACACCTAATCCAGAAATTGTTTTAAAAGCAGAAAAAGATGCTTCTTATCGGAAGATTTTAGGAAAAGCATCGCTTAGAATCGCGGATGGAGTTGGGATTTTGTGGGCGGCTAATTTGGCTAAATATAAGACACGTTTATCACGCACACTGCATGGTGTTTTGGGGTTGGCAATGCTTTCTATTAAGTCGCGCGGAGAATTACCTGAACGGGTTACAGGAACAGATTTGATGGCTGAATTGGTGCATAATAGTCACCGTTTGGATGCCAAGATATTTTTGCTTGGGGCAGCGCCAGGTGTGGCACGTCGGGTTAAAGATAAATGGCGTTTTGATCAGATTGTGGGTGCTTATTCTGGTTCGCCGGCTAAGCGACATGACGCTGAAATAGTTGATCGAATTAATGCTTCGGAAGCTAATATGGTGCTCGTGGCTTATGGTGCTCCTAATCAGGAGAAATGGATTTTGCGTAACTTGAAAAAAATGCCAGCTGTAAAAGTGGCCATGGGGGTTGGTGGTGCTTTTGATTTTGTTTCTGGAGAACGTCATCGCGCGCCAAGATGGATGCGTAAATCAGGATTAGAATGGGCTTTTCGATTAGTGCAAGAACCGCGTCGGGTTAAACGAATAGCAAATGCTACTTTGGTGTTTCCGTTTCACGTAATGTTTAGAAAAGACCGTTAAGACTTCTTCTTCTTTTTATTAGAAGGTTTCTTTTTTGGCTTTGGTTTTTCGGCTTCTTCTTGTTTGCGGAGACGATCTTCAACAACTTCTACAACTGGTTTAGCGTATTTTAAAATTTCGTGAGTCATTTTGATTGGCTTAATAATCATGCCGTGAATGCGTTCCGCGGAATCACGCATGGCATCGGTGGCTCGATTAATGTCGCGCAAAATCATCACTACATAAACAAGCGCAATAGAGAAAAAGATGCTGAGCAAGGCAATTGCAACAGCAAGGATAACAAATAGTAAGTCAGTGGCAGTAAGCATGTTTGGGAGGTTAAATCATTTATAAGTATACCTAAGAAAGCTTTTTGCGCATAATTTCGTTTACTAAACCGGGATTAGCTTGGCCTTTGGAGGCTTTCATAACTTGCCCCACTAAGAACCCAACTACGTTTCCTTTGCCGTTTTTGAAATCTTCTACAGCGCTCTGGTTATCGGCTAGGACCTGGTCAACGATTCCTTCAATAGCGCTGGTGTCACTCACTTGTTTTAGTCCTTTTTCTTCAACGATTTTATCTGGTGAGTTGCCGGTTTTGAGCATTTCTTCAAACACTTCGTTTTTGGCAGTGTTATTAGAGATGTCGCCGGCTTTTACTAATTGAATTAAGGCGGCCATGTCTGTGGCTTTAATTTTGCAGTCAGATAAGTTAAGTCCGTCGTTTTTAAGTCGTCCTAAGAGAACAGTTCCTACAAAAGAAGCTGATTTTTGTGGTTCCTTTGTAATGGAAGCTACCTCTTCGAAATAATTGGCAAGAGCTGGATCTTCACTAAAAAACAAAGCTTCTTCCTCGGAAATTCCATATTCCTCTACAAATTTACGTCGTTTTTCAAGTGGTAGGAGTGGTAATTGATCTTGCAGTGATGCTATTTCTTTTTCGGTGATAGTGAGAGGTGGCAGATCTGGTTCTGGGAAATAGCGGTAGTCAGCCGAGCTTTCTTTGTCGCGTAAAAGTTTAGTTTTTTGCTCTGCATCAAGCCATCCAACGGTGATGTCACCATCAAGAGGATTTCCTTCTTCCCATAATTTGACTTGGCGATCGATTTCGTAATTTAGCGCGGTTTCGAGAACTCGGAATGAGTTAAGATTTTTAATTTCAGCTCGAGGGTATAACTTGTCTTCCCCTTTTGGTCTGGTGGAAATACTGGCATCAAAACGCATCATACCTTTTTCCATGTCTGCTTCAGAGGTTCCGAGAGTGCGTAGAATTGCCTGGACCATTTTGGCAAAAACTCGAGCTTCCTTAGAGGATCGCATGTCTGGTTCGCTGACAATTTCCATAAGTGGGCTACCGGCGCGATTAAAATCAACTAGACTTCCGCCGCTGCCATGTGTGAGTTTGCCAGCATCGTTTTCTAGGTGAACACGGGTAATGCCGATTTTTTTAACTTCTCCTTCTTCGGTTTCGATTTCTACAACTCCTTTTTCGGAAACAGGTTCATCGAATTGAGAGATCTGGAATCCAAGTGGTAAATCAGGGTAAAAATAGTTTTTACGATCAAATTTAGAAAAACTTGGAATGCGACAGTTAAAAGCCAGTGCAGTTAGAATTCCTTTTTGAACTGCTTCCTTGTTAGTGGAGGGAAGCATTCCTGGAAATCCCATGCAAATAGGGCAAACATTAGTGTTTGGTTTAGCCCGAAAAGAGTCGTTGCTACACGCACAGAACATCTTGGTTTTGGTGTTCATTTGCGCGTGGATCTCGAGGCCGATAACTACTTCATAGGAGGACATAGCTGGAGTATAACTGATTTAAGAGCATTTTTGGAACCTGAATTTTTGATAACCGTGGCATTTTTTGGCCATTTGAGGTCGGTTTGCTGGGCTTCGATGGCTTCTACTTCAGGTAAACTGAATTTTTTTGCAATTCGTTGGTGTCGAGTTTTTAGGGGTGCTTCAATAATCCAAATATCATCAAATAGACTACTGAAAATGCGTTCATTATATATTTGGAGCTCAATAGCGACTTTGGGTTCTTGGATTTTATGTAAGCGGCGTTTGATTTCGTCAGCTACTACCGGATGAATTAAGCGATTTAAAATAACCCATTTTTTGGTGTTTTTAAGGAGAGTTCGTACAAGTTTTTGGCGGCTCACGGAGCCGTCTTTTTTTAAGTATTCATCTCCAAAAAACGTTTGAATTTTAGCCGCCCCCCGTTCCCCTGGCTGATAGAGGTCATCTACGATTTGGTCAGCGTCGATAATGGCCCAACCTTGTTCAGCTAAAACTTGGCTGACCGTGCTTTTGCCAGAGCCGATTTTGCCAGTAATGGCGAGGATGTGTTGGGTCATAATTTAATTCCTAAATCCCGGAGAGCTTTTTTAAATTGAGTAAGAGCGGTGCGAGTTTCTTTTTCAGATACTTTTACATCTAATTCGTGGGCAATGCGGTTGCGTAATTTGTGAGCAGACCAAATTCCGTTGCGATCAGAGAATAATTGGCCAGCTTTTTTCATTTTTTCACCTAAGGTGCCGGTGTAGCCTTTTAATTTAAGGGCCTGGTCGAGAAGTTTATCAGCGTCTAAAATAGCTGTTTTGGGGTCGGACTTAAGGATGGCGTGCCAGTGTTTTTGGAATTTTTGTTGAGTGGCGGGATTGATTTTGGAACGCTTAGATTGAGTCCAAAAAATAAGGCCGATAAAAATAAGCAGCCCAATAGTGATTACAGTAATGGTCATTAGTGGTTTGAATAATCTTGTAACATGCCAGCCAGCATGTCTTTTAAGGTTTGGTGTTCGCGAAGGGCTTTGTGTTTCATGAATTCGTTTTGAGCATCCATTATTTCGCGTTCAGTTGTTTTGGGTAATGAAACGTTTTTAAGTCCGATTTGTTGCCCAGCGCCAATACGATCAATAACAATGTCGCCGTAGTTTAAAACTGTGGCAAAAAATCCATCTACTTCATAAGCCACTCCTTCAATGGTGTGGTATTCAATTCTAGCGGCAGATCTTTTGAAAATACCGGTCCACTCTAAATCAACCAGAGTTTGGTTGGTAACTAAAATAGCGTCGAAATACCAGTCTAAATAAAAATGAAGCATATAGAGCGCTCCAATCCCTCCCCAAATTGCAAGAGCAGGCCAAAGAGGCGGCATCATTAGGTAGAAAAAGCCTGGTAACAGAAATCCAAAAAACAGATGTTTAATGAAACTTTTGTAAATGGTAAACGGGTGCACATGAGCTACATACAGGATTTTTTCTCCTGGATTTAAGTATCCCCGAAACATAATGCTTGCGAACATATGATTAGTGTAACCTGACTCTGAAAATTTTACAATTTCTTTCGGTTTTTTGGGGTCTTATGTTATGGTTGGTGGGACTTAAAAATCTCTTATGAAGCCCAAATTTAAATCTTTTTCACTTTTTGTTTTGGATGTTGTTTTGAACTCGGTGGTTATCATTATTTTAGTGGTGGTGATCAGGGCTTTTATTTTCTCTCCTTTCCAAGTTCACGGGCCTTCGATGTGTGATACTTTTAATAATTTTGATGGCACTTGTGTGCGTGGAAATGGCGAGTATGTGATGATTAATAAATTTGGATATTTAAATATTTGGGGATGGGAAATTGGATTGCCAGAGCGTGGTGATGTGGTGGTTTTCCAGGAGCCAGATGGGCCAGATTATTATATTAAACGTATTATTGGTTTGCCTGGAGATGTGGTTGAAATCAAAGATGGATTTGTTTTTATTGATGGAGAGCAGCTAGAAGAAGAGAATTATTTAAACCAAGTTAATTTAGGCCATACTGATCCTTCAGGTCCTGACTCTGATGTTTTTGAAGTTCCTGAAGAGAAGTATTTTGTATTAGGTGATAACCGAAAAGCTAGTAGTGATTCGCGGCGTTGTTTTGATCCTTTAGGTTGTATTGGAACTGATGCAAATCCTTATATCACCCTTGAAGAGATTCAAGGAAAAGGATGGTTTGTGATGTGGCCATTTGAAAGAATCCGTTTAGTTACAAACGGTGAAGATGTTTACGAACCTATGATCGACTAGTTAAAAACATTTCTACCAAAACCGCGATGGTAACGAGCAATAAGCCGTTCCACCATTTAAGGACGCCAACAATTAGAAAA
Organism: uncultured Candidatus Peregrinibacteria bacterium; assembly: GCA_963980845.1. Taxonomy (GTDB): domain Bacteria; phylum Patescibacteriota; class Gracilibacteria; order UBA1369; family UBA12473; genus JABJMC01. The sequence goes on from CAXCBS010000008.1 coordinate 12,779, forward strand.
GCCAAACAGAAAATTGTACAAAGACTAAGTAGTACGCCTTGCCGCAACGAAACTGAGAGGTGTTGTTCATGAAGCTCTTCTTTGCTAAGCCACCTTCTCAGTCCAAATCCTAAAAGGGTAAAAGATCCAATTAAAGCAAAGGTAAGACTTAGAAAAAACAAACTTAAGGCTAGGCTGGTTGATTCAAAAGGGTCTAATTTAGTAACTACAATCCCCCACGCCAGCCAACTTAAGGCAGCAGTTAGAGCAATTGTTAAAAGGTATTTTTTGTGGTTCATACTTCTTTGGTGTTAACAAAAAAATCTTGAGGTAAAACAAAGCTGCTTATTGAAAGTATTGAACCAACGAATAAAAATCCCCACATCCAGGGAATGATGTAAGTTCCGATGGGTTCTATTAAAATAGTGCCTAAGTCATAGACTTCTGCAAGTTCTGGGTTGGAAATGATGCTGGCTTGGAATAAAAGGATGCCTGCCACTAGAATGGGGCCACCTATCATACGAAGTATTAGCTTGAATGGTTTCCAAATAATTAAACCTATAATTACAAGCAAAAAGGACAGGGCGACAAAGACTGATTCTGTAACATGGTCAGCACCCTGGAAAATTAGGGTGAGTGAGCGGCGCGCTTTGGGAGGGAGGTCTCCAAGAGGCAGTTCAATCTTAGGCGGGATGTAATCTATCATCATTTCGTCTTGGATTTCGGTTGTGAATAGATCTGCGGGAATCTCTACTGGCAAATTTGGTGAAATCTTGGCAACCAAGCTATCTACTACTAAGGGAAGATTGTTTTTGATTGGTTCAGCGTCAACAACAAGTATATCTGGGAGAGGCACTTGTTTCATTTGGGCGATGACATCTGCCATTGTTTCGCTAATTAGCTCTGGGGGGATAACGATTTCGACCTCTTCTCGAATATCATCAGTGCTTAATAGGGCCCCAAGTTGTTCGCTTTCGTTTAATAAGCGGTAACTGATTTCTTCGACAATTAAATCATAAAAAAGGTCTTCGAATTGGTCGCCCTGGTAAAAGTCAGGATTCAGATAGGTGTTAGTGACAGCGATTATCATTACCCCTACTAAAGCTACTACACAAAAAATTATTCCAATGATCGAGGCTAAAAATGTTCTTAAAAATTTGAGCATATCTTGTACAATAGGGGTAAGGTTCTTTTGTAGTTTATATTAAAACTTTTGTTATGACCACTGATAAGATTTCGATTTATTTTTTGGGGACAGATGAGTTTGCGTCTACGGTTTTGAGGAGGCTTTTAAATGATGAGCGGTTTGCGGTTTTGGGGGTGGTGACCCCACCGGACCGCAAGATTGGAAGGCATCAAGTTTTGACGCCGTGTACAGCAAAAGAGGTGGCATTGGAGGCGGGATTAGAGGTTTTTCATGATCATAATGAGCTAATAGGACGTGAAATGGATTTTTTGGTGGCGGTTTCTTATGGATATTTTTTGTCAGAAGAAGTTTTAAGCGTGCCGCGATATGAAAGTTTGAATGTTCACGCTTCCTTGTTGCCTAAATATCGAGGGGCCTCCCCTGTTCACGCGGCGATTTTGAATGGTGAGGAGGTAACGGGTGTTTCGGTAATGCGCATGGTTAAAAAAATGGATGCTGGGGCTGTGTTTGCAGTGTCAGAGGTGGCCATGTTGGATTCCGATACCACTCCCCTTTTGCGGGCCCGTTTAGCAGATGTGGGTGGTGAATTATTAGCTCAAGTTTTACCGGGGATAGTATCTGGTGCCGCCGAGGGTCAGGAGCAAAATGAGGTAGAGGTTTTATATGCGCCGATAATTAAGCGAGAGGATGGCGAAATTAATTGGAAGCTTGAATCTGCTGCGGAGATTGAGCGAAAATTGCGAGCTTATACGCCGTGGCCTGGAATTTATACAACGCTTGAAGGAAAGCGACTTAAGATTTTGCGCTCCTTTGTTAAAGAGGGTGCCGTGAGTGAGCCGGGTAAGGTACGTCAAGATGGCGATGACGTGGTAGTGGAAACGCGTGAGGGACTTCTCGTTCTCCAAGAATTACAATTAGAAGGCAAAAAAGCCCTATCAGTAGATGAATTCATCCGCGGACAAGGCTCTTTTGTTGGGGTGGTGTTTTAAAGTCTTATTTTGTCATTTGGCGGAATTCGAAATTTCCGTCTTGGGGCCAAATGGTAAGGCATATAATTTGACCTTCGGGGCCAGTTAAATTTACGGCGCGCCCTTCTGTTGGTGAAAGTGCGGTCATAGGGTCATTTATATTCTTAACATGAATGTCATGGGTTGCCATAAACGTTAAATCATCTTCTGTTAGTTGGATGGTTTTTTCTCCTGCAATCGATCTGAGTTGAAAGTTTTTAACAAAGTTGCGAGTTTCTAATACTCTTTCTACCATTAAAGTTGCTCTGCTTTTTTCTGCTTCTGGGGAATTTACTTTAGGTTGTAAGATGGCGTCTATTTCTGTGGCGTGTTCAACAAAGAATCTAACGGCCTCCTCGTCTCCGTCCATTACTCGTTTTCCCAATTGCACTATTCTTTCTAGGGCTTTGGTTTTTTCGTCAGGAGATAGCTCTGGCTGATTATGTACAAGTTTATTCATGGGGTGATTTTAAACTTAGGCTGTCTATTCTACCTAGTTTTTTAAATATGTCAACCCCAGTACTCCCCCGCCTAATAATATGCCTTGTGGCAGGCTGAATAGATAGTGATCAAACAGTCCAATTAGCGCTAAAAATAAGATGAAAGCGATGGTTTTTTTGTGTTTGATGAAAGTGTAAATCAAGCCTCCAAGTAGAGCTCCAGCGCTCCAAATCCCAAGTTCGTTGGTGATGAGTAGGTAGATGTTGTGTACTGGCTGGTATTGCCAGGGTTGGAGTTTGATAATGGAAAAGTCTTGGATGTGGGCTGTGAATTGTGACAGACCGACTCCAAATGGTTTTTCAGCCAGCATGGCCAGGCTTATTCCTAGGTATTGCATTCGTTCTAAGAAAGATTCGCTGGTGAGTAAATCTGAGGCCTTGATAAGAAGGATAGTGATTAGTATTCCCAGCAGTGCCCAGCTTATTTTTTTAGGGAGTTTTTTGGTGAAGATTAGCGTTAAAAGTAGGGCGATAATGGCAGCTTTGGAAAAGGCTAGAAAAAAGCCAATTCCGAGAATTATTTTGGTGGCTAAAGAGAATTTGTTTTTGGGAAGGCTAAGGCTTAATAAGATTCCAACACCAAGGAATCCAGCCAAGATGTTGGCGTGTGGGAAGGTTCCGTAACCTCGAATGAGAGTATGTCCAAATAATGATAGTTTTGCTACTCCAGAAACGTCTGGGCCAATGTTTGGTTCGCCTAAAAATGAGAGGCCAATTGAGTTTTGAGTGATGATTTGAAGGATCGCGAGAAGGGATTGGAAAACCAGGGCTGAAAGTAACCAGGTTTGCGTTTTTTCAGGACGAGTTATATGGTGAGTTAACAGAAGGAAAATGCTTAATCCAGCCAGGACGTGAATTAGGGCAAGGGTTGCGGCGGTTTTGTCGGTTGCGAAAACAATTGAGAGCGCTGATAGAGCTAGGATAACGCCGGAAATCAGGAGTGATTCGAGGTGAAGTTTTGTTTTTCGTTTATGGAGTAATAATTCAACGAGGAATAAAAAGCCTGTGAAAAAGATCAGGACTTCGCTGGCATACAGGCTAAAACTAAGATAGGCATTGTGACTCCCCTGCATAAAATATGCTCCTTGGTTTAGGGTGCTAAAAACAGTAAAAGGAATTACCCATAAGGTAATTGCCCATAAAATTTCACTGGGTAGATTTTTTTTGAGCATTTTGGAAGGGCTATTCTTCTTCGGTAACAACGGTTACAGGATAAAGCCCTTCGGTTGGCATGTAAAGATTGACCGCGTCGGCTGCGTCCTTGAGCGCATCGTCTGGGTCGGCGGTGTTTACAACAGCATCAATTGTTTCGGCAAAAATTTCAGTATAAGCATCAGCGTTAGCAACAGGGAAACTTTCGGCGTAACCGATTTGCTCGGCAAACACCCCGTAAGTTGAGTCCTCCATTTGTTCTTCGATCATATCGCGGCGGCTGGTTGGTCGATTAGTTTGTTCGTGATAGTGAGCGAGGTTTTCTTGTTCCACAAGGTAGCTTAAGAATTTCCAAGCTTCGTCAGAGTTTTCAGAAGTGCGAGAGACTGTTTCAGCAAAATAACTGGCGTAAGTATCGCGTTTTTCAGTGGAAGTTTCAGGGTCTTCAACTTGTGGAATAGTGGCAATTTTTACAGTTTCAGAAGAAATAGCGCTTTGTCCTTTTTTCTCTAATTCAGCAACTTGGTCCATGATTTCTTCGTAAAGATATGAGTAACCAATAATCATGGAGACTTTGCCGCGGGCAAATGTTTTTACTTCTTTTTCAGCGCTATCGTCGTCAGCTAGATAAGCATTCCAGGTATAGTATTTGCTGCTTGGAAGCGCGAATTGGGTGAAGTAAGTTAGCGCGTCAACGCCAGGGTTAGATAAGCCGCCAGTAGAACCGGCGTTGTCAGCAAAGGTGGCTTCCGTGTAGCCACTATCGTAAAATTCAGTGCCGAATTGAATCATTAAAAGGTAGAGAATATCGATGGCGCGCAAAATGTTATCAGCGCGTCCCATGGCAATTCCAGCTACTTCAAATCTTTCAAAACTATTATCAGATTTAGTTAGTTTATAAACATCTTCTTGAAGTTGTTCCCAGGTTGGGGCTGGTTTGCCGCGTGATGGGATGGCGTCTTCGAAATGGTCTTTATTGTAGTAAAGAGCCAGGGTGTCGACATACATTGGTAGGCCGTAAACAGCGTTGGTTCCGGTTTCGTCTGGTAAAATAAGATCATCACCGGCTACGCTTACAAATACCTCTTCGAAATTGGTGGGGCTAATAAGTGTGCTCGGCGCTGGTGATAGTTTTTTTCGATGTTGGGTAAACCAAGAGTTGTGCATGGAAAAAATATCTGGGCCTTCCCCTTCTGCTAGCTCGTTAATGATGAGGTCAATATATTTGTCTGGATCAGTAAATTTGCGGTAATTGATTGTAACGTGTGAGTTTTCGGATTCATATTCTCTGATGAGTGGCTCAAAAATGTCTTCGTCATCAAATAAGCGATAATAAGTTAGTTCCACATCATCTTTTTTGACTGTAGTAGTGGTTGTGGTTTTTTTTGTACAACCAGCGAGTCCGCCAATTGTGAGTGCTAGTATTACAGTAATGGCAATTAGTTTGCGCATGAGGGAGGTTTTATGATTCTCGTTTATATATTATACCCTGATTTACTCCTTTTAGGAAGTACTTTTTAGATACAGCGTAGTAATAAAGAGCTTGCAACCGTTTACGAGAAAGCTCGTTTATAAGCCAAATCATAATTAAACTGAGCGGATTTGATAATAAATAAAAGGCTATTTTCTTGAAAGTTCCGGGTAGTTTATTAAGTTCTGGGTACTTGGCGTCGATGATGTGGGCGGAGCGTCCAATGGCAATCATACGGTTTTTGAGTCCTGAAGCATCCATGGGATGATCGTGATATGTGAGGGCCTCTTTTAAATACATCATTTTCATTCCTTGTTTTTTTTGTAAGCGATAACCAAGCTCAATATCTTCCCAGCCATACTTGCTGAAATCGTCATCAAACGGAGTGTCTCCAAGGAATTTTCGCTTAAGCGACAGGTTTGAAGTATAGAAAAAGTTGTAGTCTGGTTTTTGGCCGCGATCTAGTTTTTCGTAGGCAAATTGATGTCCTCCAAATTTACCAAAAATAGAGGATCCGTTGGTCATCCATTTCATGAAATCGTTTTGTTCTAGGTATGGAGGCCAGTCGATGCGACCGAGGGCAGCCCATTCTAAGCCGTAGTGCTTCTCGTGCGATTTAACGTGTAGTTCTAAGAAATCTGGATGTGCTGGAAGCATGTCATCTCCTAAGAATAAAATAATATCGCCCTGTGTTTTTTTAATCCCATTATTACGAGCAATCCCCTGCCCAGCGTTTTTTTGGTGAAGGGCAACGATGTTCAGTTTGCCGTTATACGAGTCGAGCCAGTCGCGAGTGTCATCGGTGCTGCCATCGTTAATTATAACTACTTCGAAATCACGATGTGGCAAAGTTTGGGCCTCAAGAGTTTTAAGGGTTTTCTGGAGGATTTCTAGTCGGTTGTATGTGGGAATTAAGACGCTGAGTTTCATGAGGTTAGTATAGCGGTTGTACTGTTCAAGGCAATCTGGTATGGTTCCTTCCTGTTTTTTGAAATTCGGGTAGGTAGGTTTGTGGGGATGTAGCCCAAAGTGCTTTTTAAGCGGCTTGGGGGGTTCTCTCTAC
>CAXCBS010000009.1:0-18910 GCA_963980845.1 uncultured Candidatus Peregrinibacteria bacterium
CTTCCGATCTAGGTTTCTTTTAATGAAATTATTTCTAGTTCAGACAAGGTAAAAGAGGGTCTGCGTGGATTTTTATCACGTGGCTCATTGGTTGGAAAATTCTGGGGCTATATGTCGCTGCTTTTGATTGGCGGAGTATTTATTTGGCTATTTCCTAACCTGCTTCACCGCGCTAGTAAACGAATTAAAACCAAGGCCGCTAAGTCGTTTGGAATTGGATTCTTGGTGTTTATTTTAGGTGGCACTGTATCTGTTATTGCGGCTTTTACGGTAATTGGCGTGCAGCTAGCTTTTATTATTATGGCGCTATTATTTGTGCTTGGTGAACTGGGACGAGTAGCGGCTGGATACGCGATTGGAACGCTCTTAATAAAAGACCAAACGAAAAAGAAAAACCGCGTGTTTTTGCGACATTTCGGAGTCTTAGCTCTGGGTGTTTTGATTCTTAAGCTAGTTTCGTTTGTACCGGTGCTTGGTTGGCTGGCAGGATTTGCATTCTTCCTAGCTGGAGCTGGAGCACTTTTCTTGGCTTTGCGCACTACTTATCGTGAGTTAATTAAGGCTCAAAAACTCTAATGGAAATCCTCCACCTCATTTGGGGCGTTAAAACACAAGCGATTTTTGATGTTTGGAGTATTGAACACTTAATTAGTGGGATTTCTTTTGGTAGTGCGGTGAAAAAGAAAAATCACAAGATTTTAGGAAAGCTACTTGGCCGTAAAAAACATGACCTTCACTCCTGGTATTTTGGAATTATGGGAATTGCGGCGATAGCGTATTTATGGGAGACGATTGAGCATTATTTAGAAATTGGACTGGGCGGCGAATGGCTGGAATTTTGGTTTCAGGGCGTAGAATTTTGGCCAAATCGTATTATGGCTGATCCGCTGCTCATGATTTTGGGATATGTGATTGCCAAAAAATTCCCAACCATTATTTGGCCAATTAGGATTTTGTCGATCACCTGGGTGATTGTGCATTTGTTTGTATTTCCTCATTCAATGTGGTTGCATGAAATCTTTTAATGTGGTATAATTGAGAGAGCCTTAAACTAAAACAAAATGTCTGAACAGTTTGAATATCCAGAATCTCCTGATCAATCTACGGCTGACCCGATTGATTTTGAAGATTTTGATGGGCAGTGTTTTGAGAATGAAGAGCGTCAAAAAGCCCTTGATCCACAAGTCAGCGAAGCTGAGGTGGAAGATATGATTGAAGAAGCGTTTGATGACATTAATTTTTCAGGATTTGATTCTCAGGGTAGAAGAGCTATTAAAAATAACATTATGCTGCAGGTTCGCAATAATACTCTGAGTAGAACTGAAACATTTGATTTAATCGAAGGGGTGAGACATGTTACCAAAGAAACTAAAAAACGTGCTTATGTTAATCCCAACCCAAATTTAGGAGATTTAAAATACCCTGTTGGAGCTATCGCTCATGGGGACGCTCATCACTATGACACTTATGTAGATATGGATGCTGTGCGTGAGGCAATTCCAAAACTGGCTCAGGAAATTGTTGATAAGAGGTCTTAGGGTGGTATATTAGAAGTGACATTCTAAACCTCCCTTAATATGCCTCCTAAGAAACCACGTATGCCCAAGGTCTACGCGGGGTTTAAGCCTGGAAAATGGCTTACCTCCATCGACGTTCGGGATTTTATTCAAAAAAACTACAAAGCCTATAAAGGTGATGAATCGTTTTTAAAAGGCCCTTCGGCTAAGACTAAGCGTCTGTGGAAAAAAGTTGAAAAGCTGCAAAAACGAGAATTTAAAAAAGGCGGAGTACTTGGAATCGATACCAAGACTGCCTCTACTGTAACCAGCCACAAACCGGGCTATATTGATAAGAAAAACGAGTCGATTGTGGGGCTGCAAACTGACAGGCCACTAGTTAGGGCGCTTAAGCCGCTTGGTGGGGTGCGTTTGGTGCGGCGAGCGTGTGAATCTTATGGTTATAAACTTGATCCTAAGGTCGAGGCTCTGTATCGCGATCATGTCAAAACCCATAACAGTGCGGTTTTTAATATTTACACGAATTGGGACGATTTTTACACGCCAGAAAAACACAATTTATTCCGTAAAAAAGGAATTATTACAGGTTTGCCAGACAATTATGGACGGGGTCGAATTATTGGTGATTACAGACGAGTTTCCTTGTATGGAATGGATCATTTAATTGCGGAAAAGCGCAAAGAATTGAATGCCAAATGCGTGTATATGAACGAGACGAATTTGCGGCTGCGCGATGAGGCGCATGATCAAATTCAATCTATGAAAGATTTGAAAACTATGGCGGAAAGTTATGGTTGCGACATTGGTCGCCCGGCGGAGAATACCAAAGAGGCTATTCAGTGGCTTTATTTTGGATACCTCGGCGCTGTTAAACAGCAAGATGGAGCGGCGATGAGTTTTGGGAGGATTGATGCTTTTATTGATGCTTATGCGGAACGAGATTTAGCGAGTGGCAAGTATAGCGAGATGGAAGTTCAGCATTTTGTGGATGATTTTGTGATTAAATTGCGGTTGGTGCGGCACTTGCGTGTGCCACAATATAACGCCTTGTTTGCGGGTGATCCTACCTGGGTAACTTGTGTGCTGGGTGGCATGGGCAAAAACAATAAAACCCTGGTTACCAAGAGTTCTTTTAGGATGCTGCATACTTTAGAAAATCTAGGACCTGCGCCAGAGCCAAATCTTACAGTGCTATGGTCGCAACGATTGCCACAAGGGTTCAAGGATTACGCGTCTAAGATTTCGATTACCTCAAGCTCGATTCAGTTTGAAAATGATGAATTAATGCGTCCTTACCACGGCGATGATTATGGGATTGCGTGTTGTGTTTCAGCTATGGAAATTGGTAAAGAAATGCAGTTTTTTGGAGCGCGATGTAATTTACCTAAATTACTGCTACTAGCAATTAATGAGGGGCGTGACGAGATGGATGATGAGTTAATTGTAGAAGGAGTTCCGAAAATGAAGCACCAAAAACCACTGAAATACGAAGAGGTTAAAAAAGAATTTTTCAAACGTATGGATTGGTTGTGCAAAAAATATGTGGAAACCATGAACACGATTCATTACAGCCATGACAAATACAATTACGAGTCTGAACAAATGGCGCTGCATGATTTAATGATTCATCGTTATATGGCGTTTGGGATTGCCGGGATTTCGATTGTTACAGATAGTTTGTCGGCTATTAAACACGCTAAGGTTACTCCGGTTCGGAACAAAAAAGGTGTGGCTAAGAAGTTTAAAATCGTGGGTGATTATCCAGCGTTTGGGAATGATGATGATCGCGTGGACAAGATTGGGGTGGAAGTTATCAAAAAGTTTATTCAGACACTCCGCAAGTTCCCAGCGTATCGTGATGCCGAACATACTGTGTCGCTACTTACGATTACAGCCAATGTTGTTTATGGACATCACACCGGGGCTACACCAGATGGCCGAGCCAAAGGCGAGGCTTTTGCGCCAGGAGCGAATCCTATGCATAACCGCGATAAGTCTGGGGCGCTGGCTTCACTTAATTCCGTGGCCAAACTCAAATACGAATACTGCCGTGATGGAATTTCTAACACTTTTTCAATTACTCCATCCAGCCTTGGAAAATCCGAAGAACAGCGCATTTCTAATTTACGCGGAATGCTAGACGGCTATTTCCACAAAGGCGGCCATCATTTAAATGTAAATGTGCTGCAGCGTGAAGTTTTGCAAGATGCGATGAAAAACCCAGCCAAATATCCGCAACTCACAATCCGAGTTTCTGGTTATGCGGTGCATTTTATTAAACTCACCAAAGAGCAGCAAGAAGAGGTAATTAATCGTACTTTTCATAAGACTTTTTAAATATGCCGTGTAAAACTTGTGGCCTTAAGGGCCGTATACATTCTTTTGAATCTTTTGGGACCCTAGACGGACCGGGTTTACGGTTTGTTGTTTTTCTAGAAGGATGTCCGCTGCGCTGCCAGTACTGCCACAATGTGGATATGCTGGACATGGTGGATTACAAGGAAATGACGCCGAAAGAACTGCTAGATACAGTGATGCCGTACAAACCTTATTTTGAATCTTCTGAAGGGGGCGTGACCTTGTCTGGTGGCGATCCCATTATGCAGCCAGAATTTACCAAGTCTTTTTTTAAACTATGTAAGAAAAACAAAATCCACACTACGATTGATACGTCGTGTTTTACAGTGCCGTGTCACTTAGACGAGTTGATGCCGCTAGCTGATTTGTGGATGATTTCTTTGAAACATTTTGACGACGCTAAACATCGCCAGCTAACTGGCGTTACCAACAAGCCGATCCTCTCCAACATTCGTCATTTAAGCAAAAAAAAGGCGCGGATATGGTTTAGATATGTGGTTTTGCCAGGTTGGACTGATACTCGTGAGAATCTAAAAGCGTTGCGCGAGTTTTTGAAAGAGGTGAATTTTGAATTGATTGAACTCCTCCCTTATCACACGTTTGGAGTTTTTAAATGGGAAGAACTTAAACAACCTTACAAATTGAAAAGTGCCAAGCCCCCAACTGGAAAGTCTGTTCAGAAAATTAAGGCCATGCTAGAGAAAGATGGGCACAAGGTAATGGTGAATGAGGGGTGATTAACGAAATCTATCGTCTTCATCTAAATTATCTGTTCCAAAATCAATAAGAACTTTCCGGTATGCGACGGCTGGTTCGACTGTTTTTGTGAGATGCACACTGACAGGCTGACCATCTCCGTCAAGTACAACCCAATTTCTACTAAATTGCGTATCTTCAGCGCTGTCATCTAAGGTCCCAATTGAATATCTACTGCTTAAAATTGCGTCTAAAAGTTCGGTATCTTGAGGAGTGGCAGGTTCAAATCCTAATTCTCTAAAAAGCATCATCGCCGGAAGTTCGTCTTCCACGATATGAATTTCTTGAGGTGTATCATCTTCGATCCTTCCTCGAACGGCCAAAAATACTTCCAACCCTTGCATTAGAGCTCCGTTTACGTTGGTTTCGTAGAGGTCGCGGTGAGTTCCTGAAGTGTATCCATGTAGTAATTCCCAGCGATTTACCTGTTCGGTTGGGGCAAAACTAACACCAAAATGACAAACCCTATTACTTGTATCACCTCTCAAGAATTGCTCATAACTAATTGCTACTTTTAATTGATCTGGGTTAATTGGAATAGAAAGTCTTTTGGAATCAATTGAACTAATTAGGCGCTCCGTGACGAATACTCCTCCGCTATCTCCCCCTACTGGTATTAAATCTGCTCTAAGTACATAAACATCACTTCCGTCTTTTAAAGTTCTTTTTTTGTCTGGGCCGCGCTTCCCAAGCTCTTCCGCGGCCATGCTACAAGTTTCTTTAATATTTAAAATTTCGGGTAAGCCTAATTCTACATGAATTTCTCTTTCACTAGGTGGCGGATCGCCAACATAATCAAGGCCGTCTAAGGTGTCTAAATTTACGTGGAGTGATTTGGTGGGCATGGGGGTGGGATTAAAGAGAATATTAGGCTCGCGGTTTTTTGTGAGCCGGGGCTGGAGGGTTAGAGTGTTTTCTTCTGGCTAGGCTAAAAGGGATAGATAGATTTCCTTTTTTAAGAAACTCTAGTTCATCTTCTGAGGGTTGATCCTCTCCGTAATCCCATGTTCTAGTAGTGGAATCAAAAGTAACGGTCACAGAACTAATTACCAAATCTGGCGCACTTGGATCAATAGGCTGAATGTTATCACTGGTTACAAAAATATTTTCCTCTGGCTCGTCGACTATAGCGGTAACCGGGCCCTCAAAATGAAAACTAATTTTGCCGTCACTCTTCCCAAAATAGTATTTTTCGATTTGCCAAAGGTGTAAACGGTCAACCCATAACTTCATTCTTGCTCTTACTCGATCTAACACTTCGTTTTTAGCAGTTTCAAAATTTTCACCTATGTCTGTTAAAGGTTTCGGCCAAAAATTTTCTAAGCCTTCAGCTACTCGGTCTAAACTATGAAACTCAACCTGATTCTCTGCTCCTGCGTAAACTAGTGAAGTGGGTTGTTCGGGCATGGGGGTGGGATTAATACTAATTATTCCTCTTCTGATTGATTTTCAAAACTTAAATAAACTCTTTCGAATTCTTTTTCTGGGAGGCCGACTGTTTTTGTGAGGTGGACGTTTACAGGATTCCCATCATCGTCAAGAACGACCCAATTCCTTGCTAAATCTTTTCCTCCCTCTTTATCATTTAAGGTTCCAATTGAATATCTACTGCTGAAAATTGCCTCTAAAAGTTCGGCGTCTTGAGGAGTAGCGGGTTCAAATCCTAATTCTCCAAAAAGCATCATCGCCGGAAGCTCGTCCTCTAAAATATGAACCTCTTGAGGCTCTCTTGTTAAAATAGCTCTTTCTTTAAGAAACCCTTTTACTCCTTGCAATAAGGCTCCAGTTATATTCGTTTCATAAAGATCGCGGAATGTCCCCGAACAAAAAGCGTGCATAATTTCCCAACGATTTGCTTGCTCAGCTGGGGCAAAAGAAACTCCAAAACGGGTAAGGACTTCACTAGAGTTAGGACCAGCAAACTGAAACCAATCTACTACTATCCCCTCCTCATCAGTTTTAATGGGGGTAGAGAATTGTTTTGAATCGGCGTGAGAAATTGGCATCTCAAGAACAGTAAGTTCTTCTAAGCTTTCTCCTAACTTTTCGTGTACATCTACCCAGCCAGAAGAAAGCATATGCCCTATTTCTCCTCCAATTAAATCCCGCTGTGCTCCTGCTCTTTTTAACCCAAATTCTTCAGCTGCTCTGCTGCAAATATGCTGAATTCTTTCAAAATCTCTTCTATCGAAATCAATACTGAGTTCTCGTTCTGGTGGCGGATCACCAACGTAATCAAGTCCATCTAAAGAATCTGTCTTAATGTAAACGGCTTTTGGTGGCATGGGGGTGGGTGGGGTTAAAAGGCTTCACTTGGTGGCTCAAAGGCGGTTGACCATTGCCCATCACTTATACTTAAGAACATTTTGAAAGTAACAGGCCCATTTTGATGGGATCCAATTATTTCAAAACTAATATGGCTTGGGGCTTGAGGTAAACCTAAATATTCTACTTTTATATCGCTGACCTGCCACTCTAAATCGCGTAGTCCTTGAAAATCACTTTGTAAGTGTCTGACTGTGTCATTTACTTCTTGAACGGCTTCGCCAATACTATAACCGCTGTGCAAAAGCATGGAGTTAAGTTGTCGATCTTGCACAAAAGCGTCGATGGATTTTTGTCTAATTACTTCTAAATTACCCGGCGCACCTTCGCGTGGCCTTAGAGAAGCGGCCAGTTTTTTCTTAACATCCGCTAGGCGTTTTCTGTCTATTTCATCTTCGAAGGGTTCTGGCAAGACGTGATCTATTTCAGATGTTTCGTATTTCATTGGCTTTGCCAGATCAATTATTACTTGAAAGCTGGCCGGGCCTTGTTCATGAGTCCCACTGGCAATAAAAGAAAGATGAGTTGGCGAGTCTAGAGGTCCTATGAAGGCGATACTTATATCTGTTATTTCCCAATTTAAACTGGCTGATGAAAGCCTGTATTTTGCTGCTCTAAATTCGCCGCCTATTACATTTTTCACACTTTCATTTGTCCATTTGCAGGTGCCCAAAGCTTCGACAAATTGCGCATTTTGGGAAATGAGCTCACTGAGCTTATTATTGATCCCGTCTTCATCAAGAGCAGTTGGGGTATCCGCTGTAGGGGAAACCGGGGGAACGGCGTTCATAGGGTGGGTGGAATTTAGGGGTTGGCTATATTTGTACTCTGTTTTTGCAAAAACTGCAAGATGTTTTATGCGTAGTTCTTAAGGACATATTAAAATCCAATTTAATAACCGCGCAAGACTTGGCGCGCTAGTAGATTTACCCTGAAAATTTGTCGCGGGCCCATTCTGTAGCCTGCTTCTTATTGTTAATCTCGTGGGCAAGCTGTTTTTCGCGGAGTAGCGTTGTGATTTCTCCGATTTTTTTGCCGGGTTTGAGGTCGAGTAGCTCCATTATTTCTGTGCCGGAGAGGAGAGGGGCCAGGTCTTCGGGGATTTTTTCTAAGGTTTCGTTGTAGAGTTCTAAGACCTTGGTGTAGATCTCGTAATTGGCTGGGTCGGTGCCGGCGATGTCAGCTTCGAACAAGGCGAGAAGGTCTTTGAAATTGGGGAGTAAAAACCAGTGACGGGCACGACCGAGTGGCATTTCAAGAAAATTATTAAGCGTCATGTGATGCTCGATGAGCCAGCAAATGTGGTCTATGTCTTTTTTGGAAAACTTGAGGCGGCGGAGGATTTTGTTGGCAATGCGGGCGCCTTCTTCGCAGTGCCCGTCAAAACGGATGCGTTCTTTGAGTTTAAAAGTCACGGGTTTGCCCACGTCGTGTAAAAAAGTAGCCCAGCGCAAGTTAAGACTGGCGTACTTGGGCAAAGAGTCGAGGCAGCGTTTGGAATGTTCCCAAACATCGCCTTCGTGATGGTATTCATAAGGTTGAGCAACTCCCTTCATATCATGGACCTCGGGGAGAACTTCCTCTAAAACTCCGGTCTCAAGTAAGTCTTCGAGAGCGTTTAAGGCGTGCTCAGAGGAAATCATTTTGCTAAATTCATCGCGGATGCGTTCGCCAGAAACATTATCAGCTAATTTTGCGTGTTTTAAAACCGCTTGATAAGTATCTGGGTGGTATTGAAAATCGAGAGTGTTTTTGAATCGGATGGCGCGGAGGATACGTAAATGGTCTTCTAAAATACGTTCGTGCGGGTCGCCAATGAATCTGATAAGACGTTCATCGAGATCTTTTTGCCCGCCGACATAATCGTACTGTTTTTTGGCAATTGGATCATAAAACATGCCGTTCACGGTAAAATCGCGACGACGCGCATCCTCCTCAGCATGAGTAAAAATCACAGCATCGGGACGGCGGCCATCTGAATACCCACTATCGGACCGAAAAGTAGCCACCTCAAAATGATGATCCCCTTCCACGGCTAGGATCACCCCAAACTCTTTCCCAATTGGCACGGTTTTTTCAAGCAAATCTTCGATTTCGTCTGGCTTAGCGCTAGTAACAATATCGTAATCCTTGGGTTCAATATCAAGCAACATGTCGCGCACACAACCTCCAGCCCAGTACGCTTGGTGTCCAGCGTCCTTTAAAATCTGTACAATTTTGATGGAGGTCTTTAGCATTTCGAATCTATTCTAACATAATTCAAACCATAATAAGATAACGTTTTGGCAAGTTGTTTTACCTTTCAGATAGCAGCTTTTATGCTAATAATGGGCCAACCAAGCCAATCTATTTATTCTTTAGCTCCATTCGCTATGAAAAAACTTCTCTCTCTCTTGGCTATCTCTGTATTCGCTTTCGCACTATTTGGTTGCGTAACTCCTCCTGCTGACGACGTTGAAGACGTTGTAGAGGTTATTGAGGATGTTGTAGAAGACGTTGTTGAAGAACCAATGGAAGAAGTAGTAGAAGAGGTAATGGAAGAAGAAACTACTGAAGAAGAAGTCATGGAAGAAGAAACTATGGAAGAAGAAGCTACTGAGTAGTCTTGTTCTAACTTTTAAAGAGGCCTTCTAACTTTTGTTAGCGGGCCTCTTTTGTTATAGTCGGGCCATGCTAATACTAGGAATTGAAACATCGTGTGATGAAACCGCGGCCGCAGTGGTTGAAAACGGGTGCATTGTGCACTCTAATGTAATTGCGTCGCAGATTGATCTGCATCGTAAAACAGGAGGTGTGGTACCGGAGGTGGCGGCGCGTGAACACGTGGGCCAGATTTTGCCAGTGATTGAAGAAGCTCTCGCGGGCCGCGAGGTTGATGCTATTGCTGTGACGCAAAAGCCCGGGCTGATTTCGTCACTACTGGTAGGAACAAGTACGGCTAATACTTTGGCGCTTTTGACTGGAAAACCACTAATTCCAGTTAATCATATTGACGGACATATTTATGCCAACTGGTTAGAGCGGGACGCGCCTGAATTCCCGGTGGTGATTTTGACTGTTTCAGGCGGACATAATGAACTGATTTTGATGCGCGGACATGGTGACATGGAAACTCTTGGTTCCACGCGAGATGATGCGGCGGGTGAAGCTTTTGATAAAGTAGCGCGTTTGCTGGGACTCCCCTATCCCGGTGGCCCAGAGATTTCCCGACTGGCGGAAAAAGGCGACGCAACTCGATACAGTTTGCCGCGAGCGCTAATGCGTGAGGAGTATGATTTTAGTTTTTCAGGCCTTAAATCAGCTACTGCGAGATTGATCCAAGAAGAAGGCGAAAAACTCGACCGGGCGGATTTGGCAGCTTCTTTTCAAGAGGCAGTGTGTGATGTTTTGACAGCTAAACTGGTTCGAGCAACCGAGGAATTTGAGGCGCGAGAGGCTCATTTAGCAGGTGGGGTTTCGGCTAATTTGAGATTAAGGGAAATGGCGGCAGAGAGGTTAGCGATTCCTCTAAGGTTTCCTAAAAAAATCTCCTACTGCACAGATAACGCGGCTATGATTGCCGCTGCAGGTTATTTCCTCGAGAAACCATCAAAATTTGAAATAGTAGAGGCCGAGGCTTGCCACTGACCTAATCTGGTGATAAGGTAAGAAATGCTATTTAACTTAACCAGATTTCATGTCCGACGATCAACCTGAGCCTAAAAAACAAAAGCTACGCAAGTTACAAACACCGCTCGGAGTTTTTGATATTCTCCCTGATGATCAGCTTTATTACACGCATATCAAAAAAGTTGTTCGTCATCGTTGTAGACAAAGTGGTTTTCGTAGAATTACGACTCCGATTTTTGAATTCACAGATGTTTTTCAGCGCAGTATTGGCGAGGTTACGGACATTGTTCAAAAAGAAATGTATTCATTCTCAGATCGTAAAGATCGTAATTTTACACTTAAGCCAGAAGGTACGGCTGGAGTGGCTCGCGCTTATTTACAACACGGCATGAAAGAGCTTCCTCAACCGGTTGAACTCTATTATATTGAGCCTCATTTTCGATATGATCGTCCGCAAAAAGGACGATATCGTCAATTTTGGCAGTTTGGTTATGAGGTAATTGGTGAACTTGACCCTGCTCTAGATGCGCAGGCGATTCAACTGGCTCATAAGATTTTTGAAGACCTAGGAATTGCACATATGCTCTCGCTTCAAATTAATTCAATTGGATGTCCGGAATGTCGAGCCGAATATATAACTCAGTTGCAAAATTATTACGTTGGCAAAGAACGCTCATTATGTGGCAACTGCACAAATCGACTTGATAAAAACCCACTTCGATTACTTGATTGTAAAGAGGAAGATTGTCAGATTTTGGCACAATTGGCGCCGCAACTTAAGATGTATTTGTGTAAGGACTGTAAAGACTTTCATGAAAAAGTTTTGGAATTCCTAGAAGCAACCGGCATTGAATACGTAGAAAACGATAAATTGGTGCGCGGACTTGATTACTACACTAGGACTGTATTTGAGTTTTGGGATAGATCTCAAGGCGCACAAAACGCGGTTGGTGGCGGCGGACGCTATGATGGACTGATTGAATTAATGGGTGGTCCCCCAACTCCAGCAGTAGGTGCAGCTTATGGGATGGAACGCATTATTCTCAACATGAAACGTGAAAAAATTGCTGTTCCTTCTAAGGATGATATCCATATTTTTGTAGCTCAACTTGGTGATGAAGCTAAGAAACAATGCTTGAATTTAATCTGGGAATTACGTGAACGCGGAGTGAAAACCGTGGGAGCGCTGGGCAAGGGAAGCATGAAAGCGCAACTTCGGTTGGCTGATAAATTTCATGTTCCTTACACCTTGATTCTCGGGATTACTGAGGTGCGCGAAGGCACAATCATCATTCGCAACATGGCCAAGGGTCAACAAAGAATTATCCCCATTGATACAGCGATTGATGAAATTGTAAAATTAATTGGTGAAAAAAATCTTGATAAGTATTCTCCTGGAGAAATTGTTTATGCTTAAAAAATTAATTTCAATTTCGGGACTTGTAGCATTGGTTTTACCGAGCGTGGCTCTGGCTAGTTTTGAGGATATTCCAGAAGATCATGAACATTACGAAGCTATTCAATGGATTGAGGCGCGCAGTATTATTCAAGGATATGAAGATGGTACTTTTTTGCCTATTAATGAAGTCAATCGAGCCGAAGCACTGAAAATTATTTTGCTTGGTAGTGAGATTGAGGTGCCGGAATTAACTGGCGAAGAAGAGGTTTTGTATTCCGATGTGGCGCTTGAGGATTGGTTTGCGCCTTACGTTTATATGGCAACGGAACTGGAGATTGTAGAAGGTTATGATGATGGTAGTTTTAAGCCAGCCCAAACTGTTAATTTGGCGGAGACACTCAAAATGATTGCCCTGGCGCGTGAAATTGAGCCCGAGGAACCAGAGACTGATCCGTATGAAGATGTTGCGACTGAGGATTGGTTTGCACCATATGTTTCGTACTGTAAGGAACGTAATTTTGTGCAGGCGCACGTGGATGGATACTTGCATCCTGAATTGGCGGTTAATCGCGGCGACCTCGCGGAAATTATTTACCGTTTTATGTACACCGAAACTTATGAATTGGATAAATTCTCACTCTCTACTAACTGGGGATATCTGCAGAGTGAAGTGTTTGATTATAAGGTTAAAACCCCGGCTAATTGGCAGCAAGTTATTGGTGATGATGGTAGTTTGATTTTGTGGATGCCGGATGACTCTCAAGCTAGTTGGGATCGCACGACTGAAAGTTCGGCCGTGGTAACGATTCGAATAGATTTAAATGAAAACCTAACTGACACCACTTCTTATTTTGCTGAAATTCAAGATGGCTTGATTGGTTATGAAGATTTAAATATAACAACCACTTACGGTGAAAATGATGAAGGCTACTACTCAATGGTAGCTACTTATTTAGGAGATTATGAAGGCTTCCGTGATGTTTACGTAGAACTTGGAGATGTGTTTGTAATTATGCAGGGCACGTTTGGCACAGGGCTACTCAAAGACCAACTTTACGAATATATCGAAGCTATCGAACAGAGTATTATGTACTCACCTGTCCCCGAAGAAGAGGATCTTGAACCAGAAATTACTCCCGAAGAAGCGACTGAAGCTGCTCGTGAAAATATTCAAGTAGACGGACTCGGAACAACAACTCTCGAAATGTTTGAAGACCGTGAAATTATTGAAACCGACACTATTGGTGTTGGTACCGGCCCAGTGGATTATTACTATTCTGAGTGGGCTAATATTACTTTAAAATATGAACGTTCTTTTGATGTTATTTTAGACATTGAAGAAGGCCAAACTTCTGCATTCTAACCCTCCTTACTATGAAAAAACTACTCGCACTTTCGCTTCTCACCCTATTTATTACAGGTTGTTTTGGGGCAAAAGAAGACCCGACTCCAGTTGAGGACCCAGTCGAAGAAGACCTTCACGAGGCAACCGAAGAGGTCCAAGAAGAAGAAGTCGAAATCATCTACGCTGAACCAGAACTTGAAATTGAATTACCAGACGAAGTTCCAGAAGAGCTGGAACAACCAACCACTCCCCCGCCAACTAACTAGAATTTATGGACTATTATAAGAAGTCCCTCGAGGTTCACAAAGAACATCGGGGCAAACTGGAGATCGCGTCAAAAGTTCCGCTAGAGACGCTGGATGACTTAAGCATCTCGTACACACCAGGTGTGGCCGAGCCTTGCCGACTAATTGCCAAAAACCCCGAAGCAGCACGCGATTACACTATTAAAGGCAACTTAGTTGCTGTGGTAACTGATGGCTCGGCCGTACTCGGCCTGGGCAATATTGGTGGATTATCTGGCCTACCAGTCATGGAAGGCAAAGCGCTTTTGTTTAAACATTTTGCTGATGTGGATGCTTTTCCAATCTGTTTAAGTACGCAAGACACAGATGAAATTGTGGCAGCAGTAAAAGCCATTGCCCCTACTTTTGGCGGTATAAATTTAGAAGATATTTCCGCTCCCCGCTGTTTTGAGGTGGAACGTCGCTTGCGTGAGGAGCTTGATATCCCGGTTTTTCATGACGACCAACACGGAACCGCAATTGTGACCCTGGCCGGACTATTAAATGCCCTGCAAGTTGTCGGCAAATCTATTGAATCGGTGCGTGTGGTAGTAAATGGCGCGGGCGCGGCTGGAGTAGCAGTAGCAAAATTATTAATGCGCGCCGGGGTAAGTGATTTAGTGATGTGTGATTCACGCGGAGTTATTTATAAAGGACGCGAAAATTTAAGCCCGTATAAGGAGGAAATGGCCAAAACAACCAACCCGCGCGATGTAAAAGGAAGCTTAGATGAAGCAATGAAAGACTCTGATGTTTTTGTAGGAGTTTCTGCTCCAAACGTGGTCTCAACTGAAATGGTTTCTACCATGAACAAAGACGCAATTGTTTTTGCCATGGCCAATCCCACACCCGAAATCATGCCCGAAGAAGCGATGGCTGGTGGAGCCGCAGTGGTCGCAACTGGCCGCAGTGATTTTCCTAATCAAATCAATAACGCCCTGGTTTTCCCAGGAATTTTCCGCGGCTTACTAGACGCCAAAGCCGAACAAGTAACGCCCGATATGCTCCTTAAATCAGCCGAGGCCCTAGCTAAGCTGATAGTGGCCCCCACTCCTGAGAAAATCATTCCACAAATTGCAGAAAAAGGCGTGTCCGAGGTAGTGGCAGCGGCGGTTCGAGGGTGTGTTTAACGAACGTTAACTGGGACTTTAAGTTTTTTCCCAGCTCCAATATTATCTGAACGTAAGCCGTTATATTTTCTAATAATGGCCACAGAAGTTTTGTACTTTTTAGCAATTTTACTAAGGTTATCACCTCTTTTAACTGTGTAGTCTTCAATTCGATCAGCACGCTGTTCAATGCTACTCTTCCATGCTGCTAAGGCTTCTGCATCAAGGCCATCTAAATACGCCCTAAACTCAGGGTCTCTGGCTAATCTTTCAGACTCTCTTAACCCTTCAAATCTATCATCACTCTTTTTCATTCCCTTAAAATTTTGATCCCCTCTTAGCAAATCTCTCCAATTAGCCTCCATATCTCCGTATATAACATCATAATCAATGATGGCGTAATTATTAGGTAAATCTAATTGATCCCACTCCACATTTGCGGGGCAAGGCTTAGCAATTCGATACATCCCTCTATCTGTTTTCCCCATAGCTACCTGCCCATGGGTTAAAACATGATTTGCAGGAATTTGATAATGCCCCCCTAGGGCATGAACTAAATTTCTAACAGCAGTATACTGTTCTGAGCTCCATTCCTCTCCAGGCAATGTAGCTACCTCTATCCCAATAGCACTAAATGTTAACGCCTTATTTCCTCTCCAATAAGATTTAGTTGTAGTTCTATTATGATATGTTCCAGAATGATCAATTCTATCTTCTGGGTCTCTTGCCATAGTAATCCTCCCTTCTCTGGAAATAACATAATGAGCTTTTCGAGATTTAAGAGTCCCTTCATACCCTCTATCCGAACTATTCTCAGCATTAGTAGAATGAAGGATAATATGAGTTGTTTCTGTGCGATCAGGTGTTTTCTCT
Source organism: uncultured Candidatus Peregrinibacteria bacterium (assembly GCA_963980845.1). Lineage (GTDB taxonomy): Bacteria > Patescibacteriota > Gracilibacteria > UBA1369 > UBA12473 > JABJMC01. Next base: position 15,576 of record CAXCBS010000009.1, read on the forward strand.
TTAGTATTAGGGTCATTATCCAATTCTACGTCAGAAATGGATCTTTTTGGATTTTTTTCTACTGCATTTAAATCAAGGTTATACTTATTTGTTAAAATTCTAGCTCCTGCTGCTTCTAACTCTGGATAAACATACTCCCTCCTTCCTAATCCAGGGACTTCTACTAATTCCTCTGGAAGTGGCGCAGGGGTTTCTTTTTTCTTTTTTTCTTTTTCTTTACGTATTTCTTCATCTACTTCGCTAGCCTCTTCTATTCCATTAATCCATGATTCAATATAGATTTCGTTTGGGATACGAATTGGACCAACGGGCACAGCTTGTTGACTACGAATATTTTTTCCAAAATATTCATTATTAAAATCAATAATAATTTTAATCAAAACTTGTCTCTCGGTTTCACGATCAACATGATCGGAAGGATTTTCGGTAGACTCAAATCCCTCGACACCCCATTCTCTTACCTTTTTTCTTAAATCCTCAGAAGGAGTCCAAAGACTTTTTCCGGGAGCGATAGTAATTATTTCATGAACCATTTGATTTGGATCTTCTGGGATCTCTACTGTCTCTTCTGGGGTTTCTTCTGGAGGCTCTTCTGGGGTTTCTTCTGGAGGCTCTTCTGAGCCTTCTCCTCGCACCTTAATTTTATCTTTAGGCTGAATCCCTGTGTAATCTGAGGCAAATCCGTTTAAATTTCTTAGTTCATCTATGGTCATTCCATGAGCCTGAGCTATTGCCCAAAGAGTGTCGCCTGGCTGCACTTTATAAATCCCAGTGGCAGTGGCAGTAACAGTCTCTTCCTCAGGTGGTTCCTCTGGTGGAGCAACAGGCGGAGAAATTGGAGTTCCTTCACCCATCAAATTATCAATAGCTTCCAGCATACGAACATAACGAGTAACTTCTCCAACTTTATATAATGGAATGTTAGTTGTTACTCCATTAATAACTAAATTTGGTTTTAACAAAGCGTCAAAACGTCCGATTCTTAAATATTCGGTAACAGCATCTGTTTGCTCATAAGTGATATTATAATATGGATCTTTTATTTCAGTTAAATGAGGATTTTCTCCTGGAGTGAACCCTTGTATGTTGAGCTGAGCCATCATGGCATCGGAAATTGTTTCCTCAAATTCGGCGTAAGATTGTGGTGGAGGATTAATATCATCCCAGACCTCCCCAATACTTGGCCCAAAATTATAAATAGCATAAGCCATTAACTCCTTATCAGCTTCATTTAAATGGTTGTATTTATCCACCTGGGCATAATGTTCACGGCAACGGTGCAGATATAAGACCCCGACAACTGAATTTTTGACAGGATCGTAAACTTCGGAATCGCTAATAGCGTAACTATAATATTTGTTAATTTCCGCTCTAGCCGCGTAGTCCCCTCCAATAATCTGACAAATACCTTTTGCAGGCCTGTCGTTGTCATTATTTTCAGTTGGATCTAGTCGACTCTCCTTAATCATCATGGGCAGATAATCGTTAACATTAAACGGCTCTGCTAAAAATGCTTCGACCATAGCTAGGCCACTTTTGTATTCATAAGTTGGATTAGCTACGACCTTGTCTTTTAATTTTTTGTGAAGTTTGTCGCGGACATAAACGTAGGCTTCTTCTAAGGACTGAGTCGCAACATCTATTCTTTCTGGAGTAATTTCCTGGATACCTAGAATAGATTCCACGTTCATCCCAAGAAGTTCCTGGGCTTGGCGGCGCAAATCATCGTTTTCAATACTTTGCTCTACCGCCCGAAAACGATCTAAAATAGTTTCTTTTAATTGATCGTAACGTTTTTTCTGTAAAGGGATTGGGCCGGTAACTTGTTCGAAAATTTCAAAAGTTGAGTTAGCGGTTCCAATTGCGGTAGTTAACCATTTTTCTCCCTCGGCAGTGTTTATATTTTCCGGAGTAACTTGCTCTAAATGTTGCATGACAACGTAAAAAGAGTGCAACATACGGGTGTATTGATCACGCTCTATTTCGATACTTGCTTGCGCTTCTAGTGCGCTAGCGTTATCTGGATTCTTGGCTAATAAGGATTCTACAAGCTGCTGCCTGCCATCCAATAAAAACAGATAAGCTTCGTGATCCTGTTCGCATTCTTGCTCAGCAGCCTCGTTGCCAATTTCACATGCGTTAGGAACATCTCTTCCCGCATCTTGATAAACTAAACGCGAAGGAAATAGTTCTTTCATTTTGCTAAGAGTTAGTTTTTAGAGACGGTCTAATCGAGCGTACTCAAGAGTGAATAGTGATTGGTCTTGTAAATCAAGATCTAACAAATCAATCGTTGATGCTGATGGGTTTTCGGTATCAACTTTTTTATACTTAAACCGCACAGTGTCATCCCCGACCTTGTAAAGGAATATTCCATCTTCTTCACTAGCTACAATTTCTGCGTCACTTGGCATTGATTCTCCAAGTTGAGATCCCATAGCTTCAAGAGCTGCTCCTCCATCGAGTACAGCAGGAGCTTCTTCGACTACTTCCTCAACTGGAGCTTCCTCAACTGGAACTTCCTCAACTGGAACTTCCTCAACTGGAGCGTCGCCTTCAAGCTCGGCTTGCTCCTCGGCTTTAGCTATAGTTTCATTGCGAGCTTTATCTAATTCGCCTCCGCCTTCTACTGGAGCTTCTTCAACTGGAGCGTCGCCTTCAAGCTCGGCTTGCGCCTCGGCTTTAGCTATAGTTTCATTGCGAGCATTATCTAGTTCACCTCCACCTTCTACTGGAGCTTCTTCAACTGGAGCGTCACCTTCAAGCTCGGCTTGCGCCTCGGCTTTAGCTATAGTTTCATTGCGAGCTTTATCTAGTTCACCTCCACCTTCTACTGGAGCTTCTTCAACTGGAGCGTCACCTTCAAGCTCGGCTTGCGCCTCAGCTTTAGCTATAGTTTCATTGCGAGCATTATCTAGCTCACCTCCACCTTCTACTGGAGCTTCTTCAACTGGGGCGTCACCTTCAAGCTCGGCTTGCGCCTCAGCTTTAGCTATAGTTTCATTGCGAGCATTATCTAGCTCACCTCCACCTTCTACTACTTCAGCGTCCTCTTCAACAGCAGTTTCTTCGACGGCCTCTTTAGGAATAACCTTCCAATTGTCTTCTGTTAAATCTGCTTCAACCCATTCATATTTGCTGGGATCTTTTATCACCCATATTGTCTCTTCCGGGTTATCTGGGTCTGTAACTTCTTCTAAAAGACCTGTTCCAGTCGCGTCATCCTTTTCCCAAACCTCTTTAGCTGCTAGTTCTGGTGAGATAGGGTTAGTTTCAACTCCTTCCTCGGCTGGAACTTCCTCGGCTGGAACTTCCTCGGCTGGGACTTCCTCAAC
>CAXCBS010000010.1:0-18127 GCA_963980845.1 uncultured Candidatus Peregrinibacteria bacterium
GGTTTCTCCTGGCTTCAAAACTGCGACCCGGTCTTTCAAGACAATATGTAGCTCTCCTTCTAAGGCCAAAATCGTTTCTTTCTTCTTTTCGTGGTACTGGTATGAGCACTGGTTCCCGGTTTTCATTAGGAGTTTTTTTACTGTGTAATTGGGGTTGGTTTCAATGATTTCTTCATAACCCCAAGGCTTATCAATGTGTTGCATAATAGGAGAGATTAACGTCTAAAAATTTTAAAATAAATAAATCCACCCACTCGTTCGCGCAGCCGTCTAAGCAAACGCGAAGGCTGAGCCAACGGAAGTTTTAAGATGGGAAGCTGCTCTTCGAGTCTTTGTACGGTGTAGTCAGTAGAAATAAATTTAAGCACTTGTTTTTGAGCCTCTTCAGCCTTTTTTGACCATTTTTTTCGGTTTTTGTAAGCTTTATCAATTTCTTTAAGGATTTCTTTGTCACTCATTTGATCGTGAATATGCACCAAGTTGTCTTTGATTAAAAAATGTTCCGGCAATCCAGTTTCATTGCCCAGCAAAGTCGACCCAGCCGCGGAAATTTCCCAGTACTTACGCGCGGAAATATTATTAATTCCAGTCGTACTTAAACAAAAATAACTCTGGGCTAACAGTTTGTAATAATCAATTCCACGCACCCCTTTGTTTTCACCTTTTTTCCAGTGGCCAGGGTGGCCCAAATGGTAAATTCGGTATTTGTCGCTGCGGTGTTTTTTAATTAATTCAATCACGCGTCCGCGAAAGGGAGTGAAAAAAGTCATGGCCCCAGACAAAAAGAAATCATACTTCTTTTTTTGTTTAGGGAATTTAAAATGAGATGAATCAATAGTGAGAGGCACCCAAATAATTCGATCCACCCATTTACCAAAGTGCTTGCCAATGTAGGCGTAAGCTCCTTCATGACAGGTTAAAAGTACGCGAATATCATTTTTAGGAAGGATGCGTTTGTATTTGTAGGTATAAATCCAAAAATCCGAAATAAACATTGCTTTAGGAATTTTAACTTTGTGCGCGTTTTTGAAATCAATTCTAAATTTAAGTTTTTTAGCCCAAATAATTTCTTCAAAAATAATTAAACCAATCGGTTTTTTGAAAGACTTAACTAACTTAGGCAAGTCAAAACCATGCATATTATCTTTTTCAACATCTACAACATAGTGACCCGCTTTTTTAAAAGCCTTGATCAAATGCCAACGCTCATTATTCATCATTTTTTCTAACTTAGACGAGGTGATGTAGAGGATTTTTTCAGCCATACTAATTAATAATAGTTATTTTGGGGTTCATCTCTCGGAGGCGATTTGAAATCTCTTCGGTGTAGCTGCCGGCTTTTACAATGGCTAACACCGCGCCTTTATCTTTAGCCACGGTTGGCTTTTCTACAAATAAATTGCTGCCGTATAAACGCTTTCCTTGCTTAAGTTCCGAATCATCCAAAATGCTTACAATGCGGTCTGTTTTTAATCCGAATTCTAGTAAAAATTGCGAAAAAATATGAGCTCCAAACAGATAGACCGGGCCGTCAAAGTTATCAATTTTTTCATTCAAATCAGCCACCATCTCGTCATGATATTCAATAAATTCTAAAAACAGTTTTTTATACTCTTCGTAACGGTTAGTTACTTTATATGGAGCCTTTTGCTCCAGCCGTTCCGTGGCATAAAAAACACTGTGTTCCTTGAAGTGTTTTTTTTCTAAAATTTTAAAACCAAAAGCTGGCAAAGCTTCATCCAAAAGTTCTTCGGTTAAGAAAACAGTGTGCTCAAAATTAAGAGTGTTTGGAAATTTGTTTTGCAGCCATTTATGAAGCTGCGGAATAGAAAAAATATGCTTTTGACCTGGCTTTAACAGGTTGAAAATATCATTAAGAGCCTCGAATGGCTCATAGAGGTGTTCCAAAACATGTGAGTGAATTACGCCGTCAGGCTCTCCTTCAAACACAAAATTTTCATCAAAAAACCCTTTAATTAATTTAATATTTCCTTTGGTCTCAAAATTTGGATTAGGTTCCACGATTGTCCAGTGCGCCTCAGGCTCAAGCCTTACATATTTTTCGGCAATCACCGCGTTGGAGCCGCCAATTTCCAGTACATTTTGCAGTCCAAATTCAGCACAAAACTGCGCCAATGATTCATGGTGCTCAGCCCACACCCCACCCACTGCCTCGGAATGATAAGCGCTATAAATTACATCTAACGGCAGCAAATCTTTAAGTTGAATAAAGCCCGTTTTAGTGCAAATGTCCCAATTCATGTCCGCGCGCTTGTCTTGCTCGGCCGGGCTTTCCGTGCAACCTATAAAAACCGGGAAATTTTTCAAGGAATATAAAAAATCCAGAGAATTTTCACCAGTCACTAGGCTGGATAAACGAGTTTGGGTAAATTGAATATTCATATATACTGCAGCAAGAATACCTCAAACCAAGATCATGGCCAAGCTGACTCAAGCGATTCAAAACAAACTTCAAATAGACGTCAAATATTTCTTAAAAAATGGGACGTGGAGCTCTTTGGTGCAATTCACGCAAATGGTTAGTGGGATAGTAATTGCCATGGTTTTAACCAGGGTGCTAACTCAGGAATTATACGGTTATTATGGTTTTTTGTTTTCGATTTTTTCACTTCTTGGGTTGCTGTCAATTACCGAAATGGCGAGATCAGTTTTCCGTTCTTCAGCCAAAGGCGAAGCCGGTAATTTAGCTGAGATTTTTTGGTTTAGATTCAAGTGGTCTTTGCTTGGCACGGCCATAATGATTGGGCTCGGAGTTTGGTATTTTCATCAAGCAAATGACATTCTGGGCTGGGGCTTTTTGGTGTTATCCTTGTTTTTTCCGTTTTATTTTGCCCCCGGCATGTGGAAGAGTTTTTTGGAAGGAGAAAAAAACTTTAAAACCTCTTTTTATTATTATTTAGTAGTCTCGCTATTTAAAACAGTGGCTACGATTTTAGCCGCCTATTTTTACCGTGACTATGTGGTCGCAATTATATTTTTTAGTTTGGCTAGTTTTTGTTTAGTTAATATTTATTTTTATTTAAAAGTCTTAAAAAAGGCCAAAAAGCACAAAGTATCCAAAGAAACGATTGATTATGGGTTTTATTTAACCAAAATGTCGTTCCTGGCCAATGTTGCCAACTATTTTGATCGCATGTTGCTAGGCTTTTTTATGGCCCCTAGTATTTTTGCGGTTTATAGTATTGCCTTGGTGCCAAGTGAAACTTTTGGAGGGTTTTTAAAAGCCCTTTTAAACACCACGATCCCTAAATTCATTGATGCCGGATACGAAAGATCTATTAAGAAAATGTTTAAAACTCTTAAATGGATTTTACCTTTGCTGGTGGTCGGGATTTTTATAGCCATTGTTTGCACGCCTTACGCGATATTATTTGTTTTTACTCCTAAGTACGAGCAAAGCATTTTATGGGCGCAGATTATGTTACTCAGTACTTTTTTTATGTTTTTGGAGGGACTTTTCTACAATTTGAATATGGCCTACGCCAAACGAAAAGTTATCCTCAAAATCACCATGATTTTTCCACTTATTAGAATGGGTTGTATTGCCGGTGGGTTTATGATGAATGGTGTTATGGGAATAATATGGGCGCACATGGTTTATCGCGCCATAAACACCAGCCTTTACATTTACTTCCTCAAAACCGATAAATAGCTATTTCTGTTTCAAGGCTTTAGCCGGAACTCCGGCCACAACTTGATTGTTTTGAACATCTTTTGTAACCACTGCGCCTGCTCCTACAATCGCGTTTTCGCCAACTGTAATTCCTGGTAATAAAATCGCATTGGCCCCAATCCAGGCCCCGTTTTTAATCTCAATTGGCTTGGTAAAATGAGGGCGATCATTGTTCTCTGGCTCTTTATAAAGTCCGGCCGTAAGCAAGGTCGCTCCCGCAGAAATATGAACATTGTCTCCAATTACAATTTTGTCTGCAGCATTCAAAATACAATTATCATTAATAGTTGAATTCGCCCCAAAGCTAATATTTTCAGGTTTAATTACGCTAAATCGACCATACATACGCGAGTTTTCACCCATTGATTTAAACAAGCGCCTAAACCAAAATTGCCGAAAATAGTAAGCAAAATTGTTGGAAACATTATAGATCTTGCGACAAATAAATTTCAGCATAAGCCTTTAATTAGATGCTGTTATTCTATACTATGTTTACGTTATGAAGAAACAACTTTCCGAAATCTTGACCAAAAAAATCACGCGTCAGCGCATGGATGAGTTTTTGAAAGCGCACCAAACAAAAGCCAAAGTTCTGGATATTGGCAGCCGTCGCGCGCCTTATCACAAGTACTATCCAAACGCGACAACCGTAGACATTGATCCTGCTTGCAAACCTGATGTAGTAGCAGATGCGCATGATATGAACATGTTTAAAAAAGGCGAGTTTGAAGTGGTTTTGGCTACTGAGGTTTTGGAACATTTATATAATCCTTTTGTGGGGATTACTGAAATGGCTCGCGTTCTTGAGAAGGGCGGAAAATTAGTTCTTACAACCCGATTTATATTTCCATTGCACGACACACCGCATGATTATTTCCGGTTCACCAAATACGGACTGCAAAAATTACTTGAACCGCATTTTACTGATATTCAGATCCAAGAAGAAACCACCACGCTTGAAACTCTGGCGGTCTTATACCAACGACTTGGATTCCAAACCGCCACTTTTCATTTTAATTTTTTTAGAGTGGTGTGGCATTTGCTGGCGAGAATGTCTGCTTGTTTCCGTTATATTCCATCCAAAGAGTGGGGCAGTATCAGGTGTGATAAACGTGAAAAAAATATTTTAACTAGCGGTTATTTTGTAACTGCAATTCGCAAAAAATCATGACCAAATATTTAGTTACCGGCGGCGCCGGATTTATTGGTTCACATATTGCCGAGGAGTTACTCCGCCGCGGGGACCAGGTCGTGGTTTTAGATAATTTGTCTTATGGAAAGCGTGAAAATTTAGAAGGGTTAGACGTGGAATTTGTGGAGGGGGATATTCGAGATTTAGATGTTTTGAAAAAAGTGTGTGCGGGCGCGGAAGTGGTTTTTCATGAGGGGGCCGTGGCCTCGATGCCTATTTCGGTAGACGATCCGGTATATACCACGGCCGTAAATAGTACTGGGACTTTGAATGTGTTTTTAGCAGCCCGAGATCAGGGAGTGCGCCGCGTGGTTTATGCTTCTTCGGCCGCTGTTTATGGCGAGCCAATAAAAACCCCGCAAATTGAAACTGATGAAATTAAACCGCTCTCGCCCTATGCCATTCATAAAAAATCTAATGAATATTATGGCGAGCTTTTTAGCCATCTTTACGGGCTAGAAACTGTCGGTCTCCGTTATTTTAATGTTTTCGGGCCACGGCAGGATCCTAGCTCGCAGTACTCGGGCGTGATTTCTAAATTCATTGAATTAATGAGCAAAGGAAAACCCGTTACAATTTATGGTGATGGGCAGCAAACTCGTGATTTTGTTTATGTAAAAGATGTGGTGGCCGCTAATTTGTTGGCTGCTGATGCCGCGGATGTCAGTGGCGAAGTTTTTAATGTTGGCACCGGGAAAGCAGTCTCACTTTTGGATTTAGTCACTGATTTAAAAGAACTTTTGAATTATGGATTAGAACCTAGTTTTGGCCCGGAAAGACCTGGAGATATTAAATTTTCTTTGTCTTCAATCGAAAAAGCTAACAAAAAACTAAACTATCAACCTGTTTATGATTTGAAAACCGGGCTAAAAGAGATTACGATAGGGGCATGAAACCATTAATTATCATTCCGGCCTACAATGAAGAAACTGCCATTGGCGCAGTTTTGGAAGATTTAAAAAAAGCCGGCTACACCAACGTCTTAGTAGTTAATGATGGTAGCCGAGATAAAACCGAAGAAATAATTAAAAAACATCATGTTCCATATGTTAGCCACGCCATTAACCGTGGGTTAGGTGGCGCCCTTGGGACAGGTTTGGCCGCGGCCAAAAAACTAGGCGTAGAAATAGCTGTGACTTTTGACGCGGACGGACAACATGCCACTGCTGATTTAGAAAAAGTGATCAAACCATTAAGAGAGGGCCAGGCAGACGTTGTTATTGGCTCTCGCTTGCTTAACCCTGATGGGATGCCTATGCACCGTCGCGCTTTTAACTGGATCGGTAACATTGTGACCTATCTTCTTTTTAATATTTGGGTCACAGACAGCCAGTCTGGTCTCCGCGGTTTTTCTCGCAAAGCGCTCAAAGTTATTGATTTAAAAACCAACAAAATGGAGGTTAGTTCTGAAATCATTCGTGAAATTGGAGCCAATGACCTTCGTCTCAAAGAAGTTCCTATCAAAGCCATTTACACTGAGTATTCCCTGTCCAAAGGCCAAAACTTTTTTGTGGGGGTCAAAACTTTTATTAAGTTAGTTATTCATCGTTTAATGAATTAATTATGGCTATTCAAATTATTATTACCGTCTTTGTTTTATTTGCGGTCAGCCGTATTTTGATTCAGTTCAAAAAACAAAACGTTGGTGCAATTGGGCTACTTTTTTGGATGTTAGTTTGGGCTACGGCGCTCGTAATTGTTTATTGGCCAGGTTTAGTTCACAATATTTCTAATTGGTTTGGAATTGGGCGCGCTATTGATTTTCTTATTTATTTTGGGTTACTTATTGGGTTTTATTTGATTTATCGTCTTTATATTAAAATTGTTGAGCTAGAGCAATCCATTACCAAAATTGTGCGTAGTAATGCTCTTAAAGATTTGGATAAATGAAAATATTAATTGTTTCTGAGTATTATTGGCCCCACATTGGAGGGGTCCAAATTGTTTTTAAAAATTTGGCCGAAGGATTAGTGAAACAAGGGCACGAGGTCCAGGTGGTTACTTCTCGCGTGAAAAATACTAAGCGTTTTGAAAAACTAAATGGCGTAGATGTGCACCGCGTCTGGGTCCCAGTCAAGGCCGATCGCTACTTTTTTACATTAACCAGTTTATTTAAAGTGTGGCGTTTAGCCGGTAAGGCTGATGTTATCCACGGGACCTTGTATAACGCGGCCATTCCAACTTGGTTTGCGGCTAAGCTTCGCCGTAAAAAATCAGTTTTAAGTGTGCACGAAGTTTTTGGTTCGCGTTGGGTAACTCGTTTTGAAACATCATATTTATTTGCCAAAATTCACCAAATTCTTGAAAACTTTATTTTAAAATTTAAATTTCCATCTTATATTTGTGTGTCTAAATCTACGGCCAAAGATTTTGCATCACATGCTCCAAAAAAATCTCTAACAGAAGTAATTTACAACGGAATCGATCACGAGCTTTTCGATCCCACTAAATACAAGCCTGCTAAAAACAAGAAATTCACATATCTTTTTTATGGGCGACCTGGGATTTCCAAAGGTGCTGAAGTTTTGGTTCGCACTGCCGCCAAGGTTCGCGATAAATGTCCAGAAACGCGCCTTAAAATGATTTTAGCCAAGCAGCCTGTAAGCGGTTATGAACAAGTGATAAAACTTATCAAAGAGTTAGATTTAGAGTCTTATATTGAGCTTTTGGACCCCGTGCCGTATCAGGAACTACCTAAACATTTGGTGCAAGCTGATACTGTGGTGGTGCCGTCTCTAGCCGAAGGATTTGGATTCACGGCCGCTGAAACTTCGGCCATGGAGAGGCCGCTTGTTGTTTCCAAAACAGCCTCTCTGCCGGAAGTGGCTTCTGGCAAAGTGGTTTTTGTAAAAGCTGGTGACTCCGAAGATCTAGCCCGTGGCATGATGGCTGCTTATCGTGGGAAATTTAAAAAAATTGCTAAAAAAACTTTTTCCTGGGACAAAAATGTTACTGAGCATCTCGCTCTTTATAAAAAACTTCTTACCAAGAATAAAAAACTCCGTGTGGCCATGCTTATTGATGCCTGGTTTCCTTTGCACGGGGGAGGGCAAGTGCATGTTAAACGCCTGGCCGAAGAGTTGGCTGATAAGGTTGAAATAGATGTTTTTACCCGTAATTTGAAAGGAGAAAAAATCCCTAAAAAAGAGGGAGTTTATCGATTGGGTCGTCGCACTAATTTTCATAATCCTTTAGCTCGAATTGCCTGGCTTTTTCAGGTTTATTTTGCTGTAAAAAAAGCGCACAAAGAACGTCCCTACGACTTAATCCATGCCCAAGCTTTTACTCCCGGACTTCCTGGAAAATTGCTTCAAAAGCGGCTCAGTCTGCCTCTAGTTTATACGGTGCATGGAACTTCACTTTTTCATAACCCACGCGGCGTAACCCCTTTTATCGAGCGTTTTTTGGTGTCTAAAATTAAGTATGACCAGGAAATAACTGTGGCTAGTAATTTTCTTAAATTAAAAAACCGCAACAAGGATATAGCTGTTATTCCAAACGGGGTCGATTTACAGCCTTTCAAAAAAATTAATCCTAAAAAACCACGCGAGTTCACCGTGTTATTTATTGGACGACTTGATCCTATCAAAGGTCTTAATATTCTTATAGAAGCGCTGCGTGATTGGGATTTTAAAAAGCGTCCTTTAAAAGTTCGGATAGTAGGGGATGGCCCGGCCCGTAAAGAGTTAGAGCGACAAGCTGGTCCTAACATTAAATTCCTTGGCAAACAAACCGGCGAAACTGCTATCAAGGAATACAAAAAAGCTCATTTGTTTGTGTTACCTTCTTTTTCTGAAGGACAGCCGCTCACAATTCTCGAAGCTTTTGCCGCTAAGTGTCCGGTATTGGCCACCCAAGTTGGTGATAATGAAAAGGTTGTTATAAACGAAAAAACAGGCTTCTTAGTTCCTCCACAGGATAAAAACGCACTTAAGGGCGCCTTAAAAAAAGCTTTTGACCTTCATCAAAAAAATCCCACCAAATACAAATGCCTTGGCGAAAACGGCTATAACAAAATTCAAAAAGAATACACTTGGAATCGTACAGCCAGCGAAACTTACAAAATCTACGAGACCTTAATTTCTGGGCGTTGAACCTCCTTAGCCGCCGCGAGCGGACGATGTTCTAGTTCTTGGAACAGAGCTTTGTGCTCCTCAATCCAAGCCGCTAGTTTTTTAACACCTTCGGCTACAGAAATTTGTGGCTTCCATCCAAATTCACGCTCTGCTTTGCTAACATCACATACAAACACTGGCTGGTCACCCGGACGCCAATCATCAAATTTATAAGGAATCTTTTTATCAAAGAAATTTTCTAAGTGATCAAGTAATTCAAGTAGCGATAATTGATAGTTAGGCCCACCACCAATGTTATAAACTTGGCCAGCTGTTTTATCAATATTTTCAATTGCCATGTCATAAGCTCGAATCAAATCTTCGATAAACAAAACATCACGGACCTGTTTGCCATCACCGTAAATTGTGAGTGGTTTTTCAAGCATAGCCGCAATTGTAAACCAGGCCACCCAACCTTGATCTTCGACTCCAAACTGACGATATCCATAAATACAAGATTGTCTGAAAACAACAGTTTTTAATCCGTAAATACGGGCATAATCGCGAACATATTGGTCAGCCGCTCCTTTGCTACAACCATATGGTGAATGGAAATCTAGGAGACGATCTTCTGGCACCCCACTAAGTAAGTCTTTGTACTCATAACGACCATTTCTTTCTGTAACCTCAATATCTTCCATGCCTCCGTAAACTTTGTTAGTTGAAGAATAAACTAGCGTCGCTTCGCTCTTAGTTTCGCGCATTGCTTCGAGTAAATTAAAAGTGCCTAGTGCATTAATCTCAAAATCTTCTCGCGGATCAACAACAGATGTTGTAACCGCTACTTGCGCTGCAAAATGCAAAATCACATCCACACCTTGAACAGTTTGTTTTAAAAGATCGAAGTCTTTGGAAATATCGCCTTTTACAAATTCTAAACTCTCACCATATTGGTCCTGCAGCCAGGTTAAATTATGGTCAGTTCCTTTGCGTGATAAGTTATCAAAAACAATAACTTTGTGGCCATTTTTTAAATAATAATCTGCGGCGTTGGTCCCGATAAAACCGGCTCCGCCTGTAATGAGAAAAGTTTTCATAAAGGGAAAATTTAGGAGGTAAGCCGATAATATAGGTTTTCTACCTGATCGACAATACAATTCCACTGATATTGCTTGCGCACTAACTCTAGAGAGTTTTTAGTAAGGTTTTGGTAAAGATCTGGATTTTCAATAACTTGAAGGATTGCTTCAGCCAGTTTTTCTGGTTCATCAGGTAAAACAAGCATCCCAGTTTCACCATTTTTCACAAAATCAATAATCCCTCCACTCGGGCAAGTCACCACCGGAACACCACACGCCATGGCCTCGACAAAAGACACTCCAAAACCCTCGGCCCGCGACGGTCGCACAAATAAATGAGATTTCCTAAGTAGCGCGGGGACTTCCTCATGTTTAATTGTTCCTAGAAAAGTAACCTGTTTTTCAACATCCAAATCCTTAACTAACTTGCGCAAATCAGCCTCCAGTGGACCCTGGCCCGCAATGTCCAAGTGCGCCCCAGAATGTTTTTTGGCCACCAGGGCAAAGCCGCGAATCAGCGTATCAATACCGTTACGTGGAATAAGCGTTGAAGTGGTACATAACCGCACACTTCCTGCATCCATATTTTTTTCTTGTTTGGACGGGGAGAATTTTTCAGTATCAACACCGTTTGGCACAATTTCAGATTTAAGACCAGGCACCATAGCTAGACTGCGCCCCTCGGAGTAAGTGCTTACACAAGCAATCACGTCTGCGCCACGCAGTGCTTTTTTTGCTAGTGGTTTCAGCACATTTTGCATTACTTGATTCACAAATCTTGGAAGCAATGGAATTTGCAGCACAAGTTCTTCAATATAAGCCAAAGGGTTTTGCACTGTTAAATAGTGAGGAAGACCAGTTTTTTTACAAATTTTTGTTCCAGCCAATCCCTGCGGAAAAACCTGCTTCGAATGAACCAAGTCAATCTCGGGATGAGTTTTTAAAAATTTCAGAACTTCCCTTCGTGCTGCCTTAGCAAAAATAAAACTACGCAAATTCTTAATCGCCGGATATTTAACCGGATAAACCTTCACATTTTCAAAAGGGAACAAGCATTTACATGAGTCGTCTGCGCCTACAAATAAGTGCAAATTATGGCCGCGCCGAAGCAGCTCCCGGATCACTTCGACAATGTGAATCTCGGCGCCCCCCAAATCATTGGGATCAAGTTCCCCAACAACATGCACGATGTTTAGTTTTTTGTTCATTAGTAATAGCGATAAATAAGACGCGCCATAAGCCGCAGCAAAGGTCGCGGAGCATATTTTAACACATTCACGATTTTTTTCTGAGCCTGACTTTCTGGTCCAGCTTTTTCGGTTGATAATCTGTAAATAGGATAAGGTTCACCGCCCCAGCGCGCTTTGAAAAAAGCGTGCGACGTCCCTGGCACTGTGCTCCCAAAATCCACCCATTTAAGCTCAGGATTTTCCGCCGCATAACGAATCGCTGCCGCATACGCTAAATTATTAGCCCCGGTTTTAGACCCTTTTTTAGTCGACGCATTACTCCAAACATAAAGAGTATCCTCATATTCAATTCCCACCACTCCAGCCAGAACTTTTCCCTCCAGTCGCGCCTCAAAAACATGCGCCAATCCGTCTAAGTTTTTGAAAAACTTTTTCGGCAGCGGCAACGCTTGCAGGCGCAACATAGTTTTCATGTAAATCGGATAATACTTATCAATCCCAACCTCAAGCGAAACCTTCTCCGCCTTTACTCCCAGTCGCTCCGCCTTATTAAGCATGTTGCGTGTTTTTTGGTGAATTACTTTCATTTTTAAATCCTCATAGCTCATCTTTGTTTCCATGCGGTAACTTTCAAACGGCGTGTCTAAATGCCAGCCGTCAGGCGAAGTAGGCGGCTCTTGATCTGTGAAAATCGTCACCTGACCCAAGTTCTTCGCCTCCGCAAGTAACGCCGCAAAACATTCATCGGTCTTATAAGTTGGTCCCGCGTAATCTGCCAGTGGTACTGATACAAATCTTTTCCTACTCCCAAATCCTTGTTGAATTAGTGGCAATGTTCCGCCTTCTTTTTTAATTAAAACTAATTTAAATCCAAAACTCTTTTCCAAAACATCACTCCATTTTTTTGTCCTAAAAACACTCATAAAAAATATTAAATAACTTATCTACATCCTTTTTACTGTAGGTAGATTTAATGGGCAAATTAATCACTGATTTTGCAAGAAGCTCGGCGTTTGGAAAACCTTTGGCCGGAGCATTAGACCACAGCCGATCCGCAAATACACCCTTTCGCCGCAGTTTAAGCAAAACCTCATCCCTCTTACTTGCCAGCTCTGGCTTAAGTCTCAAGTTAAATCGGAAATAAGAAGGCTCTGCCCCTTTCGGTCCCTGCTGCGGAATAACAAATTTTTCATCCATTTTTTCTAAATACCATTTCGTTACTTTTTGACGTCCCTCCACTTCTTCTTCCAGCGTTGAGAAAGATCGCGCAAATAATTTATTTCCCATTTTAGAACATCGACGTGGTTCATTTAGTTCCGGAATTTCTCCTCCAGCCAGTCCTGTTTGTCGTCGCCATAAATTTAAGGCTGCTCCTACCCCTCGCGAAAACACCAAACTTTTAAGCCACGGAAATTTAGCTTGCCGCAACTCCGAAGTATCCATTTCATTCCGGCTCCACAGAAGTCCTCCATGTCCATTTGCAACCTGTTTATAAAAACTAAAAAATGCTGCATCACCATCTGTCCCAATCCATTTTCCATTTAATTTTGCGCCCCAACCATGCGCCACATCTTCCACTATGAGTCCCTTAAATTCCCCTATTTTTTTAACATCAAAAGGCATTCCCAAGGTGTGGTTCACAATTACTGCTCCCGCGTTGCTCGGCACCTTATTTAAATGAAAATCATCAAGCGACACATCTCCAAAAACCGGCTCTAAGCCATTTTTTTCAAGTACGCGCGGCACAATTGGACAAATAAAAGCCGGCAGCGCCACCTTCCGTGATTTAAGCTCAGTATTTTGCCACCAGAAATCCATTCCTTCCCGAATCCACGCAAAATCATATAAGTGTCCTTTATTATTCAAAGAGCCACCCCATTTTGGTGTACGTCCTAAAGCCGCCTCAATAAGGCGGAGAACTGACCCAAATTGAACTACATCAAAACTCATACTAGAGAATTAAAAGTGACAGGTTTTAAATTATAACGCTTCCGAAGCGCCGTCAAAAGCCGCGACAAATGTTTATAAGCATCCTCAAAAGTTTCCATTTCCCAGGAGTGAGTTAGAAATACCAAGTGAAGCGGTACGTTATTTTTTTTCTGAAATTTAAGCACGCGATCCAGCATTTCTAGCAGCTCTTTTTCTGGCAAAGCAGTAAGTTGATACATGTTAAAAACCAAGTGTTCACCCACTGGTACGCCTTTTACAAATCTAAGCCTAACGCAAGGGTCTGCGCTCACTGGCACGATTTTGACACCCTTTTTTGTGTCTGGCTTTAAACCACATCCTCGGAAAACAGACGGTGAAGAATCACCTTTAAATCCTGCTTTTTTTAGGGCTGAATAAGTAGAAGAGTCGATAGCCATATTTGGGGCACGAAACGACTCTGGTTTTTTAAGTCCTGCTTTTTTGAAAAGATCCAAACACTCTTGAAGTGCCTTAAATCTTTTGCGCGCGGGCAAAGATATTTCGCGCGTAAACCAGCGTGGCCGCGCCCATAATTCATGTTTTAAACCGTGTACTCCAATCTCGTGACCCGCTTTTTCAAACGCTTTTAGCTCCGCTCCAACACTCTGAGCCGCCTCGGCTTGCACAAACAAGGTAGTTAGGATTTTTTCTTTTCTAGACCACGTCAAAAAATTCTTACAAAATCCCGGCAAGGCAGAAAAGGACTTTTTTTTGTCTGATGACCCATAATCCTGCTCTGTATCCACGGTTAGCGCAAAAAGCACCTCTTCCTCGGGAGCTAATTTTATTTTTCGCAAATTCGGACGCATCGCTAAACTAAGCCCCAAAAGCCACGGCATTCTCCGGTCAATCAAGAGAT
Source organism: uncultured Candidatus Peregrinibacteria bacterium (assembly GCA_963980845.1). Taxonomy (GTDB): domain Bacteria; phylum Patescibacteriota; class Gracilibacteria; order UBA1369; family UBA12473; genus JABJMC01. Next base: position 14,038 of record CAXCBS010000010.1, read on the forward strand.
CAAAAAAACGATTAAATAGACGAATAATCATACCAATGGCATGATAGCACTATGCAAGTCCTTATTGTAACCCCGATTTTTCCGCCTGAGATTGGTGGGCCCGCCACCTACGTTTATGAGGTCGGCACCCGGCTTTCCCCAAAACATGATTTAAAAATCGTAACGTTTGGAAATCAAGTTGATAAACTTAAAGGTGTCCCAGTTAAAAATATTCCTTTAACAGGAGGTCCCTTAGCTCGTCAGGCAAGATTGTTTGCCGCTATTTGGCACCAGTCAAAAAAGACAGATTTAATCTACGCCCAAGGCCCATTTGTAGTTGGTTTAGCTGCTAATTTAGTAGCTAAATTAAGACGAAAACCAGTTGTGATGAAGTTTGTAGGTGACTTAGTATGGGAAACTGCGCGCGGGCATGGTCACACCCAAAAATTCCTTGATGACTTCCTCGACAAACCTGATACCGGCCTTAAAGATCGTATCAAAATCCGTATTCAGCGTTGGTCTTTTAACCAGGCTAAAACAGTAGTTGTTCCTTCCAATTATCTTAAATCTGTTCTTACCAAATTTTATCATTTGCCGGCCAAAAAAGTGCGCGTTATTTACAACGCCATGGATCAAGAACTTTTCAAAAAAATTAAAAAACACCCCTCTAATCAAAAAACCAAGTTAGTTACTGTGGGGCGATTAGTTAAATGGAAACATGTTGATGAAATCATTCAGGCCGTGCACCAACTCCAAGATAAAAACATACAATTACACATTGTAGGTGAAGGCCCAGAAAAGCCCGCCCTTCAAAAACTAGCTCATAAGCTAGGCCTCCAAAAACAGGTTGTTTTCGAGGGTCAATGTTCGCACCAGGAGACGCTAGAATTAGTAGGAAGCTCTAATGTTTTCATCTTAAATTCTAGTTACGAGGGGCTGCCACACACAGTGATTGAAGCCATGTTATTAAACGTTCCAGTCATTGCCACTCGCATTAAAGGGACCACTGAAATCGCTATTCCGAGTAAAACAGCTTTTCTTTCCGAACCTGGCAATCCTACAGATCTCGCCAAGCAAATTCAGGACTGCTTACAAGACTCAAAAACACGCGATAAATACATAAAAGCCGCGAGCGATTTAGCGTTTAAAAACTTTAATTGGACCCAAAACCTAACCAACTTACAAGAAGTATGGAAGTCCTAACTCACTACAATTTTGACCCGGAAAAAGCCAAGGAATTTGCAAAAACCCAAAACTGGGCTGAGATTTTTAAAACTCGCCGAGATTCCATATTTTGTTTTGCGGTTCGTCATAAAGGGAAAATTTACGCTGTCCGTGATCATCTTGGGATTACCCCTTTGTATTATCGTTTAAAAGGAGCGCCTATTGCCTCGCATGATTTAAATAAAATTGTAAAAAAAGGCGACGAAGTTAACGAAGAAGGCGCCAAGTTTTTGGTTATATCTCAGACTCCCAAGTTAGTTCCTGTTGTTAAGGAAATTGAAATAGTCCCTCCTGGCACAGTTCTTGAAATTGATGAAAAAACGCGCCAAACAAAGGTCTTATACGAATACCACATTACCCCTGCCAAAATAAAAGGCATTACTAAAAAAGAGTTCATCAAAAAATGGGATCAGTTATTTACAAAAGCAATCAAAGACAGCATTCAAGAAAAAGAAGTAGGACTTTATTTAAGCGGCGGCATGGACTCCGCCTTAATTGCCATCACTCTTAATAAGCTTGGTGTTAAGGTAAATGGCTATACCTCAGCTCCGTGGGGTCTTAAAAGCTCTGAGGTGGCTTATTCTAAAATCAACGCCAAGGTAGGCAAAATAAAAAAACACACTATCGACTCGCTTAAGACCGAGACTTATTTAAAGAGCTTAGAAAACATGCTTAGTATTTATGGAATTCCTCATGCCGAAACAACGGCTATTGCGGTTTCGCATATGTGGAGCACTACTAATATTGGCAAAGAAAAACAGATCTATTTCGGGCAAAATTCAGACACTTTAAGCGCTTCAGTTTCACATCAAAATTATTTGTGGTGGACTCATTTATTCCCTGGGTGGGGACTTTTAAAAAAAATAGTCCCTCTCTTACAAACTTATCAATCTGACTTAGCCGATCACTACATCACTCTTATTTCTGAAGGGCTGACCACCAAATGCCCTGATAGAATTAAAAAAATAATCAATCGCTCCAAATTAAATCTTACTCAAAAAATCACTATGGCCGGCATGCTTTTGGCACATTCGCCTCGTGATGGAGAGGTTCTTTTTCAACCAGGATTTAATAAGGGAATAATAATGTCTGATCCTTATTACAACATTGATTTAGTGGAGCTTTATTTGGGATTACCATTCCGCTTCCGAATGGCTTTTTCCAGGAGTCAAACCTTGTGGTTTTATCATGAAAAGAAAATTCTTAGATGGTGGGCTTTAAAATACCTTCCTAAAAAACTTGTTTATCGAAAAAAAGCATTTACTGTTTCTCTAGAACGCAACAAGCGCGCCAAAGCTTTTCAAAAAAAACTTCCCACCAATTTTCGTGGGCTTAAACTGGCCGGGTGCGACCAAAAAGTTTCCACTTATGTTTTTAGTAAGTGGATTAAAAAGAAAGGTCTTAAACCCTAAATAAATTCTGCTAAAGAAGAAAAAGTACTCTCTAAACGTTTGAAATAGGATTTAGTATAGGCTTTTTGTTTGGCACTTAAATTAGAATGATCATTCACCAATTCAATAAGTTCTTTTTCCGAAAATCCAGACATAAATTTAGGGTCTTCTAAGAAAATTTTCTTATAAAACTTTTCAAATTTCACAATGCCGTACATTGCCATCATCGCCGCGCCGTTAATTGAGCCGCGTTTAAAATGTTTTGCTTCTTGCAGGCTTCTTTTCACATAGTCTTTGCCGTATTTCATAAGTAGTAAACGTGGTGCGCTTAAGCCGTCAAAACCAAAAAGCTCCTTGTTTTTGGGGAGAGTTTTAATCTTAAATCCTTCTAGTAGTAGCTGTTCGTTAGCATGGTCAGCTGTGTCGTAAGTCATTTGTTTTTTATGTCCTTCATGAACTTTTTTATATTTTGATTCTAAATCTGTCCGAGGTTTAAAACTTAGGTTTTTTTCTATAAAAAATTTCCTCTTAAAAAGCAACCCATAAGATCCCATTGGGAAATATTTTTTTCCCTTAATTTTAAAATGCCACCAAATACGTGGGGCTAGAGAAACCGCAGCTACGGATGAGTCTTTTAAATATTTCAGCGCATAGTTAATGTTCCCAACAATAAAACGATCGTCGTCGCACAAGAAAACTTGATCAGAGAGAAGTGTCTTACGAATTAGGGTGTCCACCTTGCGGCCATGATAAAAATTCACAAATTTCACCACTTCACAATTTTTGAATTTACGAGGATCCATGTCTCCTGCCGAATCAACCACCACAAATTTCCAGTTTTTTGTGCTTAGGTTTTTTTGCGCAAAATAAAGCCACACCCGGGCGTAGTCTTCGGCAATTGAACAGGTGAAAACAATTGGTTTTTTTGATTTAATTTCCTTGAGCCCTCCCCAAACTTTGAAAGTTGAAAAAGTAACTCGTGGGATACAATAAAAATAATTAAACCAGTTCATGGCCTTGGGCATGGAAATCCAGAGAGGGAGAGTTTTTTTATTTAACATCAGTATCGATAATGCTCTGGTTTGTATGGTCCGTCAACTGGGAAACCCATATATTCAGCTTGCTCAGGAGTTAGCTTGTCTAATCTCACACCGATTTTTTCTAAATGTAATCGCGCCACTTCTTCATCCAGTTTTTTAGGAAGCATATAAACCCCGACCTCATATTTGTCGCCCTTAGTGTAGAGCTCAATTTGCGCCAAAACTTGGTTAGTAAATGAGTTACTCATTACAAAAGAAGGATGCCCAGTAGCACAGCCAAGATTCACCAAACGCCCCTGTGCTAGCAAAATAATTTCACGCCCGTCTTCGAAAATATATTTATCAACTTGCGGTTTAATATTCACCAATTTTGCGCGACCAGCTTCAACTTCCGTGTTTAGCCAAGCCACATCAATTTCACTATCAAAATGACCAATATTACAAACAATAGCTTGG
>CAXCBS010000011.1:0-17928 GCA_963980845.1 uncultured Candidatus Peregrinibacteria bacterium
CTCAAAATAATATGTCTAGAAAAAATACAACTTCAACTTTTGTGGCCGGCGTTCTTTTGATTGTAGCGCTAGTCGTGGGATTATTTGTTTGGCGTCCAGCTAGTGAAGAAGGAAAAAACCTGGCGGCTGATCTTTCAGATTCTCAATTTGAACTTTCTAAGCTTCAACAAGAGCTTATGGAATTAGAGGTGCTTGAAGAAGCACTTCCTGTAAACGAGGAAGAAAGAGAAAAAATTCTAGAAATGGTGCCAGAAGGTTTAAATCAAGATGATTTAGTTCGTAATTTAGATGATATTGCGGAAAAAGCGAGCGTGGATTTAAATTCCATGACTTTTTCTCTGCAAAACGTAGAAGGGACCACAGCTGACGTTGTTTCGGTTTCTTGTAATATGGCGGGTGATTACGAAGATTTAGGACGACTACTGGAGGAATTTGAAAATAACGATCGTTTATTTAAGGTTCTTTCAATTGGTGTTCAACTCGGTGATGTTACCGAGGATGGTCAGCAAATGACTTTTAGTATTACTCTCGAAGCTTATTACCAATAATTATGGAGCATTTCAAAGTTGATGACATTTTAAGTTCTTACGGCGAGATCCGCAACGAAGAAGCGGGGCACGTGATTTATGGGGTGACTGATCGCTCCAAGGAGCCGATTTGGGTTCGACTTAACGATGCTTTGGTGGATCGATCTGGTGTTCCAATTAAGGAGAAATCTTACTTTTTTCATTTGTTAGCGGTGATGCTTGATGCTGGTGTGCCAATGTTACAGGGACTCCGAATTTTGGCTGATAAATCTACTAATGAACGTTTTCGTCGGGTGATTGCTACTATGGCTCATTATGTAGAGGGTGGACGGCCTTTATCTGAGGCAATGTCCAAGTTCCCAACAGTTTTTGATGAAGCGGAAATTGGGGTAGTTAAATCTGGTGAAGCGATTGGTCGATTGGATCAAATGATGGCTAAACTTTCTAAACAATTGGAGCGGACTTATAATGTTCATTTAAAAGTTCGTGGTGCTATGACTTACCCGATTGTGGTTTTGGTTGTGTTGGCTTTGGCAACGATGGTTGTGATGACCATGGTGATTCCAAAACTTGAAGTTTTCTTTGATGAAAGTGGAGTTGCATTGCCCTGGCTTACCGAGGCTGTGCTTTTTGTAAGTCATTTTGTAAGTGATTTTTGGTGGATTCTGGTGCTCGGCGCTTTGATTATTGGTGTGATTGGGAATTTGTTTGTAGGAACTCGTTCCGGACGACTTAAATTTGATTATTGGATGCTCAAACTGCCGTGGATTGGACCGTTGTTACAGCAATCACTTATTACTAAATTTGTGCGTTTACTCGGAGTAATGGCCTCTTCTGGCCTGCCGATTCATAAGGCTCTTAAGATTTTGGGGGATTCAATGGGGAATTCGTTATATCAAATGAAAGTACGCGAAGTTGTGCATGGTGTAGAGAAGGGTGGCAAGATTTCTGAAAATCTAGCAACTACGCCGTTTTTGTTCCCGTCTACTGTGACGCAGATGCTTTCTATTGGTGAAAATTCAGCCACGCTTGATCAGGCTTGTGACAAGTTAGCAGATCATTATGAGCTAGAAATCGAGCATTCTATTAAAAACATCACCACGGCTATGGAGCCGGCTTTGATTGTTTTTGCAGGAGGCGCGGTGGCTATTCTGGCGCTGGCAATTTTAGGTCCGGTGTTCTCGCTTAGTGAATTGGTGTAAAATAAATTCATGCGCCCTCCCAGAGCATTCACACTTATCGAGCTTATTGTAGTAATGACTATTATTTCATTGCTTTCGGCTTTTGCTATGGTTGATTATGGAACGTCGATTAAAAAGGCTCGGCTGCAAGTTGCGACCGAGGAGGTGATTTTGATATTGCAGGATGCGGGGGTGCGGGCACAGTCTAGTCCGGATGGGGTAGCGAAATGTTTTACTCTTAATGTGCCGATGGGTGGAGAGCCGATTTTAAGTTCGTATGCGTGGAATGATGGATGTTCTTTTCCAGGGGGGTTAGCTGATGGGGATTTAACAGAGGAGGAGGATTTGGATTGGGAAAAAATTAGTATTATGAAAATGGAGGGTGATGGAGCGGAAATTACTGATGATTTGTGGTTTGTTTTTGTGCCACCGGATGGGGATATAGTGGTTTATGATGAGCATGGATCATTTAGCGTTTCGACTGTGGATGTGACAATCGTTTATAATAATTCTACGGAGCCAATTTTCCAAAAAACAGTGGGAATTACCCCGGTTACCGCCAGTTTTGTGATATACTAGCGCTCGTGAAAAAACCTTCCACACAACATTCTGCGTTTACTCTAGTTGAAGTCATTATTGGCGTGGCGATTTTAAGTATTGTGATGGCTTCGATTACAGTGCTGACTATTGTTTCGATTCAGGCTAATCAGGCTAATGTGAATCGTTTGACCGCTTATTATTTAGCGCAAGAAGGAGTGGAGGGATTACGAAATTACCGTGATAGTAACTGGATGCAAAACTATACTTGGGATAAAAGTTTCTCAGGCGGAACAGATTACAAAATTGATTATCAATCTCTTTCCGCTCCGCCCTGGGAATTAACAATGTTGAATAACATTGATCCTGATACCACGCTTCTTTATTTAGCGACTGATGAATATGGGAGAAATTACTATACCCATCAAGAAGAGGGGGAAGCCTCAAAATTTCACCGCTATTTACACATAACTCGTGTGGCAAATGATGATGGGGGAGAAGAGGATATTATCGAAGTAACAGCAATTGTGGAGTGGGAAGATCACGGACGAGAATTAGACATTCAAGTTTCGTCTTTATTAACTGACTGGCGCGAAGGCCCAATCTAAACCTATGTTTAATAATGTGAAAATTTGGTGGCATCATGAAAAGCCCGGGAAACCGCGGGGATTCACCTTAGTGGAACTTATTATTGCGATGTTGGTGTTTACGATTTTCATTGGAGTGGTGGCTTCGGTTTATATCTCGGTGACGCGTTCGCTTAGACACGCTAGTGAGGTGCGTAAGGTTTATGCTGAGGCGCGGTATCTAATGGATCGAGTGACGCAGGATGTGCGGCTTTTTACAGTGGATTATGATTGTTTGGATGGATATGGAACTTCTAATAATGAGTGTGTTGGTTTTACGGAAGGGCGACTTTTGCCTTTGATTTCAGCGGATGGGATGGAGCGATTGGTTTATGAGTATGATCCAGATGATAAGACGTTTTCAATTTTTGAATTAGAGTATGACGGGTCTAATTGGGTGACCTCTGCTGGTTATTTGGAAGGTCCCCAATATTTTGTTAGTGATTCAGTGTCATTGGATGATATTCATTTTGATATTTATCCATTGGATAGTCCGTATCATGGCGGCGTACAGTATCAGCCTAGTGTTCATGTGGTGATTGGAGCGACTAGTGCGTCAGCTTTTTTACCGCAGCAGTTAAATATAATTTTACAATCAACTATTTCTTCACGTGTTTATGGTGTCACATTCTAATTAAGACCCCTCTGAAAAATACCCTTACAATGTTAAAACTATTCTTTTCACAGCTGACTTCGTTGCTCCTCCTCACCGTATCTAATTTGATACGCTTTCGTCGTTGCTCCTTGTCAGCTGCAAAAATTGATAGTTTTACTTATCATAACGATATTTCTCAGAGGGGTCATCCACGCGGCTCAGCTCTTTTAATCTCAATTCTCCTTATGAGTTTTGTGATTGTTTTTGGGCTTGGAATTTCTAGCTTGATTGTGGATTCAGTGCGGGTAGAACGGAATGTAATTGAAGCAGGGAAAGCTTATTTTGCGGCCGAAGGGGGAGTAGAAGAGGCTCTTTATTGGCATGAGAATGCGTTGCCTGGATATAGTGTTTTGGATGATTATGAGTTTGAAAATGACGCGACCATGGAATATGACTTGGTGGCATCTGAAGAGGTGGTGCCGTGCGCGCATCGTGATGAGTGGCGTGTTTTGGCGCCAAGAGAATCGGTTTCATTGCCGCTTTTTTATGGAGAGGATGTGGCGGTAAGAGGGGATGTGACAGAATTTGAAGTTACTTATGAATTGGATTATGGGACAGATTGGCCGAATCCTTATGAAAACGCTTTACGTTGGAAAATTTTGGGATTAGATACAGATGGCGATATGGAAACTGAGGCGGTGAGTGAGATTGAAGATTATGATCCTAATAATCCTATTCCGTTGAATCAGGCTGATGTGGGGAGTCATTATGATCAAGACCCAGTGCCTTATTACACTAATGATCCTAGTCATCCGATTTCTACTTTTTTAGAGAATCACATTTTGAATTATTTGGTGCTGGCGAATTTAACAACTAAGTATGATTTGAAATTCAAGCTAACTGCTGATGTGGCCACTTGTGAGTATGCCTTGATTAAGGCTGACGGACTTAGCCATGGCGCTATCCAAAGTATTGATGTCCAAGTTAAACTAGATTCTTTCCTCCCTGTTTTTGATTTTGTTCTTTACCAAACTGACAATGAGTTCTAACAATTTTTACATTACCACCACGCTTCCTTATGTTAATTCGGATCCGCATATTGGTTTTGCGCTGGAGATTATTCAGGCTGATGCGATTGCGCGTTATCAACGGCTGCAGGGCAAGGAAGTGGTTTTTAATACTGGGACTGATGAGCACGGGCTTAAGATTTTCCGAAAAGCTGAGGAGCGCGGGATTTCGGCCCAGGAATTTTGTGATGAGTATGCGGCTAAATTCGATGCCTTAAAAGATGCTCTTAACTTAAGTTATACCCAGTTTATTCGGACTACAGACGAGCATCATATTGCGGCCGCGCAGGAGTTTTGGCGCCGGTGTGATGCTAATGGTGATATTTACAAAAAACAGTACAAAGTTAAATATTGTGTGGGTTGTGAGTTAGAAAAAACCGAATCTGAATTAGAGGATGGCAAATGTCCAATTCACCCGAATTTAGAGATTGAAGTTATTGAAGAAGAAAATTATTTTTTCAAATATTCGAGGTTTCAAGAAGCACTACTCAAGCTCTACAAAGAGCAGCCAGATTTTGTGCTCCCAGCGCATCGACTTACGGAAATTGCTAATTTTACGGAGAAAGGTTTGGAGGATTTTAGTATTTCGCGGTTAAAAGAAAAAATGCCGTGGGGGATTGCGGTTCCAGGTGATGATGATCATGTGATGTATGTGTGGTTTGACGCGCTTATTAACTATATTTCAACACTCGGTTGGCCAGAAAATGAAGCGAATTTTGAGGCTAATTGGCCAGGTTCGCAGATTGCGGGCAAGGATAATTTACGGCAGCAGTCTTCTATGTGGCAGGCGATGTTGCTCTCGGCTGATATTAAGCCTTCTAGTCAGATTTTAATTCATGGATTTATGACTTCTGAAGGTAAGAAAATGAGTAAGTCGCTTGGGAATGTGGTTGATCCTTTTGAGGCGGTTGAGTTTTTTGGAGTTGATGCCCTCCGATTTTATTTGCTTCGTGATATTCCAACGGCTGAGGATGGGGATTTTAGTAAGGAACGGTTTAAGATTTCATATGATAGTGATTTGGCTAATAATTTGGGGAATTTAGTGAGTCGAGTGGTGGCCATGACCGTTAAATATTTTGATGGAAAGGTGCCAGAAAAATGTGCACCTGAGCTGACGTTGGAACATTTGGAACGTAAATGGCGCAACATAGATAAGGAGATGACTAATTTTGATATTAAAAAAGCTTTGGAAGAAGTTCTTTCAATGCTTGATTCCGGAAATCGTTATGTGGAAGAAGAAAAACCTTGGGCCCTGGCTAAGGCCGAGGATCCTCGCCTAAACGAAGTCATGTATGTCTTGTTAGAGGGCCTCCGCCAAGCAAGTTGGATGATTGATCCATACATGCCCGAAACCGCGGCTAAAATCCGCGCGCAACTTGGTGTTACCGAAACCATGGATGAAGGCCTTGCCTTGCGCGAATGGGGACGACTAGAACCAGGCACGCAAGTTGAAAAAGGTGAACCACTTTTTCCTCGGGTGGAGGGTTGATTAACTTCCTTGAGTAGGTGTTTCACTGGAACTACCGGATGATCCGCTACCGTCGGCGCTTTCGCCGCTGGTTTGGGAAGAGCTGGCAGCTTCAATTTCAGCGGGATCTACGGAAAGCGTGATTCGAAGCACGTTTTGAACAATAGCGTAAGACATAATCACTACAACAAGACCAATTAAGGCCCAGGTCAGACCTTTTTTTGCTTTTTGAATTTCTTCTTCTTGGCCAAAAGCTTTGATGTAATTAAATCCGCTCATAATTAAAAAGAAAATGGCCAAAATACCAGCCATTTGAATCAGCACCACAGCAATGTCAGCAATAATATAAGTGATAGAAGCGTCGGAAAAATTTAGAGAAGCATCGCTATTTTCTTGGTATACCTCGATGTACCCTTGTGGAGCATCGCCGGGGCGTAAGTTGTCGTCAATTGCAAAAGCAGCGTGTGCGAGAGGTGTGAGCCAAACGCTAATAACAGCAAACATGATTGAGAAAAGTGCGAGTTTTTTGAGAGTTTTCATTTTAATCAAGATCAAGGGTGGCAATACCATAAATAAGGGCATAAGAAGAGGCCATAACCGCAATGCCAATGGCGGCGTAGATAAGAATTCTTTTGCCTTTTTGAATTTCTTCTTCGTTATCATTAGCAACAATCAAAAGATATCCAGCGTAAAGTAGAGAAACAAATACCAGAGTTCCAGCAATTGAGAGAGCAGTGTTAATAAAAAACGGTAAGAAATCGCTAGTTACATTACCTGAAGGTAGGCTAACTTCGTTTCCTTCTCCTTCAAACGACCACGGTGATCCGCCGATGAGAGAATCTTCGCTGCCAAGTAATTCGTTTAATTTTTCATCAGCGCTTTTATCAGCAGCAAGGGCGCTTGGCATATAGAGAAGGCTGACTGTTAATCCAATGAATTTTAGAAATAATTTTTTCATGAATAGAAATTATATATCGTCGTAAATAACTTGCTGTTGATCTTCGGTGGCGTAATCTCCTTCGGGGTAAACAAGAGTGTTTACTGTAGCTACAATTGCGTAAGAAAGTAGAGCAATCAAAAATCCTAGAATTGACCAGGTAGCGACTCGTTTGGCTTCGGTGATTTTTTCTTCTTCTCCAAAAGAAGTTAAGAAACGGATGCCAGAATAGATCAAAGAGAGTAAAGCTAGCCCGGAAATTAAACCTAAAAATCCGCTAATAAAGGTTGGGATTGCTTCGTTTCGAAAATATTCCTGAACTTCTAATTGGGTTTTAGTTTCGTCTGGTCCAGGGAGAAGATCAGGTTTTGGTAAGTCAGGCATGTCTGCTAGAGCGATACCAATTCCGATCAGAAAAGTTCCGATCAGTACTCCTACGATAATTTTGGGAAGGTGTTTTTTCATTAATTAAAAAAAGTAGGATTGATAGTATAAAGAATGAGGGCTGATAAAAAGAGAATTACGAGCCCGGCTAGAGATTGCATAATACGATTTTTAGCAGAACCAACTGCTTCTCCAGATCCTTGATCCGCGGAAATTTGAATACCGCTAATTACAATTACTAAAACTGAAATAATACCTACAATTCCAGCTGCCCAGCGGTACAAAATAGCAATGTAGGTTTTGAGTAACCCTGTACCGGATTGACTGTAAATGAGTTGTACATAGGTACAATACTCAGCGTCAGTAGGACAGGAGCCATCTGATGTATATTTTACGTAAGCCCATTTGCTGTCACCTTCGCATTTGTATTTTGTAAAAACACGACTTACTTCAACACCGTTAGCATCTGTTAGAACTTCATCAAAATCGGAGATAGGTTCGTTTAATTCGGACAAAGTATAGGAGTCAGTTCCGTTTTCCCCTTTCATGGCTTCTCCAGCAGCTTTTTTGTCTGCAAAAGTACTTCCACAAACAGTAGTGTCGTCGGCTAAGGCAAGTTGCGCAAATGATAAGAACAGTCCTAAAAGAACTAGTAATCCACAGGTTTTTTTAAGGATATTTTTCATTAGGCTCCGGGTAAATAAAATAGAGATTGAACAAAACGCACAATAATATACGAGAACATCACAATAACAATTCCAAAAATAGCGGCAATTACCGTGTCTTTTCCTTTTTGGAGAAGGGCTTCTTCTCCTTGGGAGACAATCATCATTAAGCCGCCAACTACAATAAGTAACATGGCAATTACACCTACCATTTTGGTAACAAAATTAACGATTTGCAGTATAAATGCCACCATGGGAGGTGTTCCGTCTTCGTCGCCAAAATAAGCATGGTCTTGGGTTCCTTCACCTTCAGATGAGACAGAAAGAATACTTCCAATATCAAAAGAGGCGTCAACGCTGTTTTCAACTTCGGCAATTTCAATTGTGGAAGCCAACGCCCCCTGCATACTTAACAGGTTTGCTCCTACTAAAAATACAAATAGTGACGCGGAAATTAATTTTTTTAGACGGTTTTTCATTTGATGTAATTATTTCATATAATTATACCAGAAAAAGCGTTTAAAATCAATGACGGTTAAGGAGTGGGGGATATATGTACCAAGAAAATTTGGTGGAGCTAGTGGGGTTCGAACCCACGACCTCTCGCATGCCATGCGAGCGCTCTGGCCAGCTGAGCTACAGCCCCGTAGTGAGTGTTGCGACGCAAGCTTGCTAGGGGAGCAATGCGAGCGAAGGGGCAAAGTGGACGAAGTCCTGCTACAGCCCCATGATAACTATACTTTTATACCCAATTCTCTTTTTAAATGCAAATTTTAGTAATCGATCTTATCTGGTGAGTATTGTTTTCGTACGTTGTCGGTAATGAATTTTTGTTTGGTTAATTCTTTGAGGGCGTGTTCCATTGTTTGCATGCCTTCTTTGCGACTGGTTTCAATAACTGAGTCGATTTGGTGAGTGTGTCCTTTGCGAACAAGATTGCGTACCGCATGATTGGAGCGCATGATTTCGCAGGCGGCAATTCGTTTGGTGTTGTTAACTGTTTCGACTTCAGCCGGGAGCAATTGTTGCCAAACAACAGCTTCGAGAGTTTCGGAAACTTGTGTTCTAACCTGTTGTTGTTGGTCGGCGGGGAAAACGTCGATAATACGGTCAATTGCTTTGGCCGCGCCACTGGTGTGTAGGGTAGAGAGAATTAAGTGGCCAGTTTCGGCGGCAGTAATAGCAAGAGAAATTGTTTCTAAATCACGCATTTCACCAACCAAAATAATGTCAGGATCTTCACGCAAGGCCGCTCTAAGCGCGGTTTTGAAATTAGGCGTGTGTGGTCCAACTTCACGTTGTTCAATAATGCATTGGTCGTTTTCGTGAATAAATTCAATTGGGTTTTCAATTGTAATAATATGTTTAGAACTGTCTCTGTTGATTTCGTGAATTAGGGCCGCGAGAGTAGAAGATTTACCAGATCCAGTAGGTCCAGTGATTAGAACTAGTCCTTGATGAAGTTTTGTTAAATCGCGGAGAGTTTCTGGTAAATGAAGATCATTGAGAGTCATAGGTACTTCTGGAATAACGCGGAAAACAGCACTTAACCCTTTGCGTTGACGGAAGACGTTTACACGGAAGCGTCCGACTCCTTCCAAAGCTACGGCTCCATCTAAATCTGTTTCTTGAGCCATCCGAACACTCATGGATTCAGGAAGAATTTGGTGCAAGTAAGTCTCCACCATTTCATTAGTTAGCTCGGGATGTTCGTTAACTGAAACCAATTTTCCGTTAACACGCATAGTTGGTTTGGCCCCACTACCTAAATACAGATCAGAAGCATGATACTGAATAGCAGTTTGAAGTAGTTTTTGAACAGTATTTTCAGTCATTTTTGTTTTATTCAGTTACAACACGAGGGACACGAACACGTTCTTCGGTTTCCTCTTCTTCAACTTCAATCTCAACTTCTTCAATCTCAACCTCAATTTCAATTGCCGCCTCTAAATATTCCTCTTCGGTAAGTGTTTCGCTAAGAATGGTTACTTCTTCTAGAGAAACGTCTTGAAACTCAGGGTATTCAAGAGCGCTAGCGCCGGTTGACCAAGGGGAAAGAGTGCCATCTTCGTTTTCGAAAATTCCACTTAAAATATAGGTTTGAGCCGGGCCAAGATCAGTGTCGTAAACCGCGTAAAAATAAACCTCTCCCACTTGTGGAGCAACAGGAATAGATTCAATGAAGCCTTCATCAATAAGGAAAGTATTGATCTCAGCGGTTGTTGGATATTGTTTGTGGGCGTCGTAGTAATAAATCAAAGCGTTTTCAACTGAAGTTAAGTCTGTTAAGCGTTGGTTGTTGCGTTTTTCAGCATCAGGGTCAGCTTCTAGAATTTCTTCTTCGATAATTTCTTCAACAATCTCTTCTTCATCAGTTTCGCCTTTGCCATCGTCTTCAATAATTTCATCTTCGGCGATATCTTCTTCAATTATTGGGTCAGGAGTAGCATTGTCTTCGCCACCACCCTTAACGGCTTGATAAGCGTAAACACCAACAATTCCAAGGACAATAAGTGCGACTAGAATACCGATGTTAACAATTAGCGAGTGAGTGCGATGATGTTCTTCTTCGTGAGGTTCTTCTGCAGCTGGCATTGGGATTGCCTCTTCGGTCCCGGCAGTTTCGGCAGTTACTTGTTCGGGCATGGGTGGTTCGGCAACAGGTTCGGGTTGTGGTTCTGGAATTGGTTCTGATTCAGCTTCCATTTCAGCCATGGCGGGAATTTCTAGTGAGTCACCGGAAGGCAGTACTTGTTCGGTGGCGGCGGTAGGAATTGCTGAAGGGTTTATACCACGTTTTGGAGTTGGAGCTTCTTCGGTTTGAGTTGGTGCGGACGATTCACCAGTTCCACCAAGAGCTTCTTCGGCTTTTTGAAGTAAATCTTGGGCAATGCTGTTGTCTGGAGAGATTTGTAAAATTTCAGTACAACCTCGTTTTACTTTTTCAAATTCTCCGTTTACAAACCAGGCTTGGATTTGTTTTAGTGCGTTTTCCAACGTACTTTGATCCGAATTAGGAGTAGTGTTTTCGTCCATGTTTTTTTGTTTTAGATTTTATTTTTTTAAGAAGCGGCTTCTAGCCGAGGGATTACGTTTTCAATTGCACCCCATTCACACTCTTCTTTTTCAGGGACAATAAGGGTAATTGTGTCGCCAACTTCAGCTTTGAAGTAAGTGACAGAAGCAAGTAAAACTTTGTAACTTTTGTTTTCGCATAAGACGCGATATTGGCCTTCTTCATAACCCAACACCCCTTTGATGTGGATGCGATCCACGGGAGCAATTTGTTTATAAATAAAAGCACCATTTGGAGCGATAGTAAGTTTAAGAACATCGCCAGGAATAAGTTTGGATTTACTGGCGTAGTTAGCTGGGACTGGATAGGCTTTTCCGCTTGGTCCAATCATATTTTGACCATCAAAAACTCCTTCTACAATTTGTTCGTCTTTTTCTTCGGTAGCAGAAAGCCCAGCGGCTTTGTCAGCTAGGATGTTTGGTTGAGGTCCTGTCATCATTGGAGCATCGCCACTAATTTCATTTACAATCTGTTTAGCAGAACGCAAACTAGCTTCCGCGTTTTCAATCAATTCTCGTAGTCGGAGGATTTTAGTGTCTTCAGCGTCCATAAGGATTTGTCTTTATTTTTAAAACTTATAGTAGTATATCAGATTAGGTCCATCTTTTCAAGAGAGAGCGACGGATAATACCTACGTTAAGGAAAATTCGATAGGTAAACACTACTGTTGCCGCCAGATACAGGTCTAGACCAAGTCGATCGCCTAAATAGGTAATGCCAACTGCCAAAATTATGTTAAAGAAAAGACCAGATAAGAAAATAAGGGTGTTATAGCCGTCTTTGGTGATATCAGCGCGGACCGCTCCCAGAAGGGCATCAATCAAGCCAATAATAACCACAGCTGAGTATTTGGTGTATTCAATTGGAATATCGACTTGCACCACGTATCCAATCAGTAATCCAACCAGTAATCCGAGTAAAGAGTAACGCATATTAACGTCGTTTAAAGATGATTTTTTCACCATTCATCCCACTAATTCGTAAATCGATATACATAAGATTCATTTCATAAATATCTAAGCGGGGGAGGCCTTTTTTAAGTTTATCAAATTGTTCGTCTAAATCCATAGTCATATCAAGCCAAACCCAAAAATTACGTTCCGTAAGCAAATGAGTTTCACGTTCAATGTCATAGTATTCAACGTATTCAATGGCCATGCCAAAACGATCTTCATAACTTTGGATTGCCTCGAGCATAAAAGCTAGACTTTCTTGGGTTATAACTGTGGCGCCAACATTTAAACTTTGTTCACTTTCTATGTAAATTTTGCGGAGCTCTTGGTCCATAGAAGTCTCCGTATCATAAGCTGCGGTTTGGCCAGCGCGAGTTAATAAAAATTCTTGTTCATTTTCTTGTTCTGAATTAACGATAATTTCCGCAACTACCGGATAAGTTTTGAGGATAATAGTGAGAGTGTCGGGAAGGTTTTTGCTGAGTTTAAGAATTTCGTATTCAGGATATTGGGTGCGGAGGTAGGGTTCGATTTCATCGTCACTAAAAAGTAATAGGTTTGAACCTGTAAAGTCGATTAAAAGATCAGCAATGGGATGGTTTTTGACTTGGATATCGTTTTCGAAAACATCAATGTTTTGAATGGTGAGAGTGTTGGATAAAAACAATGCGTAAACAATGTAAAAAACAGCTCCTCCAAGGAGAATAAAGATAAAACTGCGTTTAATTTGGCCTAAAATTCCGGCGCGGCGGACGTTTTGGCGTTTGCGTCGCGATGATTTGTGTGGGGTTTTTTCGTTTTGGGAAAGAGTCTTACCAGGTACACGACGTTTTTTTGGTAAGTGTTTTCGCGCTGTTGAACCCGCACGTCGGTAATTCGAAGTTCCTATTTTTTTCTTACGAAAGGCCATGGCTTCTTGTTACGAAGGACCCATTTAACATACCAGAAAGAACAGGTAGGCGTCTATGCAGCTTTGGCAGCTTGAGCAGCTTCGCGACGAGCACGAGCTTTGGCCTTGTTGCGACGTTTGTACGCCTTACTTTTTGG
This sequence comes from uncultured Candidatus Peregrinibacteria bacterium, assembly GCA_963980845.1. Classification (GTDB taxonomy): domain Bacteria; phylum Patescibacteriota; class Gracilibacteria; order UBA1369; family UBA12473; genus JABJMC01. The sequence continues at coordinate 13,064 of CAXCBS010000011.1, forward strand.
GCGATGTTCATTTACAGAATGCATGCCGTGTTGTTTGGAAGAACTTCGATTAGTCATTTGGTAGGTTTTTAAGTCAAATTCGGTCGGAGTATAGCAGGGTTATCTTGAGGAGGAAAGGTTATTCTTCGGTGTTTTCTGTGGCCGCGGCTTGGGCTTTTTTAAGTAGTAGGGCTTCTTCTTCAGCTAGAGTTTCAAATATACCTTTGTTGTATTGTGCGTTTTGCTCCGCATTAAACACCACGTTACTTAGGCTCCAACGGGTTTCATCGGCAACATCACCAATCTCTGGGGGGCATAGTAAAATTTGGTGCACTAATTCGTATAGTTCATCAGGTATTTTTTCGCCACTTTCTTCTTCAATAATCATTTTTTTGATCTCTTTCATTGGGATGATAGCGAATCGAGTGCCTTTAAGTTCAGCTTTGCCGCGTTTCATTACGCGGTGTCCTAAGGTGACCAGTTCATCAAGTTCCTCGCGAGTGACTTGTTTAACCTGAGGGGAATTGGCATTAATTTGGGCGCGAGTGCCGATCATTACTTTTTTGATGTCAGGGTGAACCATGATGGTGGTGAGGTTTTCAACATCTCTGGATAAGGGAAAGCCTAGGACTTTTTCTGTTATATCCTGAAGATCTTCGGTTGTGTCACTGGGCTTGTTAGGGGTGCATTCTAAAATTTTGTCGCGAGTGTAGGTGTGGTATCTAGCACGTCCCATGCCACGACGGTGTTTGCTGATATAAACTTCGTCTTTGGACATGTCTCCGTTGGCTAGTTGCTCGATTGCTTCACCAGTAATTAGTGGGAGGTATACTTTGCGTAATTCTCCACTGCGGTCAGTGAATTTTTCGAGTTTGTAGAGAGTGATATGTTCTAGCATTTGTTCGGTGACGGGATCGTCTGGGTCGTTTTGTTCGGCCTTGGCAATAGCGGCTAAAACTAACGGTGTTACCCTGGCTGGTTGAGGGTTGTGTAACCCAGAGCCTTTTACAGAAGGGATAAGTTTGGCGGCGTCACAGCGCACACTGCCGCCTTTTGCAGTTCTACGGTTGAGACTTCCAACTTGAGATGAGCCTGCTTTCACATAACGTTGCTCGTTTTCGGTTTCGGCGCGTTCTAAGCGTTCAATTAAATCTCTTAAAACAATTAGTCTAACTTCGTTATAAAAATTGGTTGGGGGAGTTGGTTTTTTGGATTTAAAGAAATGAGTTTGGTCATGTTTTTGGCCGTCATCGGTTTCAAAAACTAAATTGCCTTGTAAATCCATTTCGTATTTTAGTTTGAATTGGTTGTTTGGTGGTTTTCCAAATTCAACCTCTAAATAACCTTTTACGGTAATGTTTGGAGGTAAGATGTTTTGAGGGTTTTTGCGTCTTAGATAGCCGCCTTTAATGTCTTTGCAAGTTCGTTTGTCGGCTATTTTTTCGGTTCTTCCGGCCACGTCATCTAGAACGCGGACAGCGGAGCGTTTACAGCGGGTAAGGAGATCCCTGGTTTCAATTTTAATTGCTTTTTGACGTTTGGCTTCTCCACGTCGTGCTTTTTCAAAAGCCGATCTGGTGTTGGCAAAGTCAAGGATGCGTCCTAGGTTTGGAAATAGTTTTAATTCTGGAGTTTCTGGGGTTTCTGGCGGTTTTGGGCCGCCTCCGGGTGGGCCGTTTCCGGGTGGGTTGTTTGGGGGTGCTGGGGGTGCGGGAGGCTCCTCGGTGGGAGTTGGATCTGGCTCAGCTTCTTGAAAAACTTGGTCAGCTTGGGCAAATAGCATGGGGATTGCTTTTTCGGCTAAATCGTAAGGGTTTATAGTTGTGTCCTCGTCAGCTAATTGGCTTTCGAGAGCAGTTCTTAATTCATCACGATCAGTTTTTTTAGTTACATTTAAATTAGTTTTTCCCACAGCGCGGGTGGCTCCGGTAAGGATGTTAAATAGCAAGAATTTCTCATCAATAAGAATTTTGAGTTTTTTATCGGGATATTTGTCTATTTCATTGATTTTTTCTTCTGAGACAAATTCATCAAGATTCCAGTTGAAATTAGGGGTACTGCAGACGCGTTGAGGTAGAAAAAGTTCACCTAATACTCGTATTAAATCTGTGGAAAAACAATGCATTAGTGAGGTGCTTTCGATAGTGTGGTCGGTGCATTTTCGTCTAACTGTTGGTGTAGATACATCTCTAACGCTTTCATAAAGCCTTAGTAGCAAATAATTGGAACGGGTTAATTTATGTTTACCCATTTCTTGGGTCGGTTGTTTGGGGAAGCTAGCTGCAGCCACACAGGCTTCGTGAATTGGAACACCTTCCTCCAAAAGTTTATGAGCATCTGGGGCTTCAAAAGGAAAATAGTTTCGATTATCATATAAACTAGGATCAAATTTTTCTAGAGCTTGTTTAAATCGGTAAAAACAAATTGGGTTGCCTAGTTTGGCTTCTTTTTCTTCTAAAAAAGCAACAGCGGCTTTGTGGGGAGCGTTTTGTGCTTCTTCTTGTCCGAGACGGTAGTCCCAGACTTTTTTGTTAGCGGCTTGTAGTTCTTCAATGATTTTTAAAGCTCGCCCAAGAGCGTCTTTGTCGGATATAATTCCAGTTTTAGTTGCAGCGTCGCGCATAATGCGGGCCGTTATGTTTTCCATGCCAGGTGTGACTGTTTCGCAATGTTCTTTATAGGTTTGTCCTATTATACGCCAGGTTTCAGCAACTTCTGGCGGAAATCTACTATCTCTAGAGCGGATAGTGGCTAAATAGAAAAGAGCTTCTTCTTCGGGTGAGGAGGCCCCTTCAACCGGATCAACAGAGGCTCCCATTGAATTGAGTAAAAGATAAAGGCTTTTGAAAGATGTAGGGAGTTCAGAGTCTGTTATTTCGCTATCCCGAATGTAGGAGGTGCGAGCGATATAGCGCTCATTGACTAGCCTTTCTGCTGGGGTAAGTTCTACATCGGTGTCTGTTTGGGGGGCGAAGCCCTTGTCAGTAGAGAATCGATCATTAAATATTTTGGTTTTGCCAAATTCTTCCCTAGCAGTTGTTTTTCCAAGGACGCTGTTATATACAGCCTCAAAAATAGGGTTGGTTCGATAAACCATAATCATGGCCTGCCCAGTTGATTGATTCCAGTCAATTTTTATTTCTGGGCGGGGGACATCTTCTGGCCTTATGCTAGCTAAATCTAATTCACGCGTGGGGTGGCCACTTAAATCAAAGGCCCCGGTTAAGTTGGTGATAAATCCGCGGAGTTCTTGTTGAATTTCTTCTGAGGGATGGTAGAGATCAAATCCTGTTTGTACAGCTTTTTCTTGGGCTTCTTGAATACTGTTATTGTAACGCAGGCCATTATAAGCTCCTCCCATAGCGTGGAGAATTTTTAGTTTTTCAGCGTTTTCTTGTAGCTCTTTTGGTAAGTTTTCGGTTTCAGAAAGTTTAATAAGTGCCAAAGCATACATCGCTGCCTCGGTAGGGTTGGCGTAGGATGGTGGTCTTTCGGAAAAAATTTCTTCTAGTAAATAGACGGCTAACTCGAGTTCTGATGGGACCGTTTCTTTTACTTTTGGATCCACCCCTTTGTGATGGCAGGCTTGAATTAAAAGTAGAGTTTTTTGTTCTTCTGGGGTTAACTCTTGATTATTAAGAGCTTTCTCCATAATCCCATCGTATTGTTCTTGAGGCATTCCAAGCACTTCGTGTGCTTTGTGAGCTTTCATAACCCAAGCGTCTGAATCAAAAGTAGCGTTTAAATAAGGGATAGGATTTCCGCTTGCTTCATGTTCTTCGATAACGGTTCGTATTTCGTTTTCATCAAAAGTGAGCCAGCTATTAGGTTGCTCAGCTTCGGGAACGTCTAAAGTAGGGGTTTGGGTCGCCATCTTAAGGTGGGTGGATAGTGGGTTGGCCCACATCCTAACTTATTTTGTGTTTATGTCAAGCTTTCTCATTGGGGTTGTTGATCTTAAAACCCTCAGTTTCATAGGTCATGACATAATCAATGGTCGCTCCACCTAGATTTTTGAGAGATTTGGGACCGAGGAGGAGAGTGACTCCCTCGGGGTACTTGAGTTTTTTCTCGGATTTTTTAGCGGTTTTCGCAAAATCCATGGCATAGGTCCAGATGCCTTTTTTTTGTGAGGCAGTAACACGGAGATTGGCCGTGGGGGCTCCTTCTTTTTCCGCCATTTCAAGCATTTTGAGAGCCGCGAGTTTGGTTAAGTGGATTGATTTTTTATCTTGAGCTACTTCGTTGAGGGCTTTCAACACTGAATTAAGTGTTTTTTTATCCATCCCATGCCCCAAAATACCCTGCTCCAGGGTTTCGTAGGCGCTTAAATGACAGCCAGCACAATACAGTCCAAAATCTTGGAGGACTTCGATCATTTTCGGGTGCTTTTTGAGCACTTCTTGAATGGTCATGTCCTGCGTGATCGGTACGGTTTTAGTCATTACTCTTCGGTGGGTTCTTCAGTTGTTTCCTCTTCGGTAGGAGCTTCTTCTTCAGTAAGAGTTTCCTCTTCTACTGGGGCATCTTCAGGTGCCTCTTCAGAAGCTTCTTCCTCCATTGGTTCTTCGGTTGTTTCTTCGTCGGTGACAACCACTTCGGTTGTTTCTTCGACGTCAACAATGTCTTCTGCTTCGACGGGAGTTTCTACTTCTTCTGGGGCAACCTCGGTGAGAGCGTTTTGCCAGAAAAGATAAATCACACCTGCCATTACTAGTAGAATAACTAGAACCGCGATGAGAGAGGAGTTGGCGCGAGTTTTAAGCATGGCTTAAAGGTTAAGGCCTTTATTGAATTTTAGCACAAGTACTTATGAAGGCAAGTTTTTGGCTTGGGGGAGGGGTTTTCAGGGTGTATTTTTTTTAATTTTTTGTTCATTTGTTTGT
>CAXCBS010000012.1:0-17477 GCA_963980845.1 uncultured Candidatus Peregrinibacteria bacterium
TGAATCCGGTTTTTTTGAACCAGGCATAAACCAATTATTAATCACGGAGTCACCGCCTACTGAATCACGAAAAACAGCTCCAGGCCATGTTTCACCAGCTGATATTGGAGACCAATTTATATAGCCTCCCTCAGCATAAACTAAACGATTTATTCCACAATCTTCATCCAAAATAGTCATTTGACCTCTACCCTCTCTATCCGAGCGTCTATTTAATCTATTGCCTAAATGAAACATTAAATATTTCATTCGATCCATTCCTTTCAAAACCCCTTTTCTTTCATTACGTTTACCAAAACGGCTCTGAATCCAAGAGTCTGGGTTATCATCAGAATAATGGTGCATCGGACTAGCTCCTTCTACAATTGTAGCTCGCCAACCACGAATGCCCTCATGTCCAAGATCCTTATCCAAAAACTCCGGTCTTAACTTAAAATCGCCACCAAAAACACGACTCATAACTCCCAAAAGGCTTTCTAGATCCATATCCGGCATCAACAGTAATAGCGGCTTCCTAAATTGCGCCGCCTCCTCTAATTCCTCAGCAGAAAAAGACCCCAGCACCTGCTCATAAGTAGGGGGGATAGCATCATTTTTAGCAGGGAATCCAGCCGCATCTAACACGTCACATTTTTGAAACATTTCAATTTGCGAGTCAAATTGCTCTTCTAAACGCAATAAGGGCGGGGCGTCAATTTGACGCGGAGTTTTTCCAGCAACTTCCACTAAAATTTTATTTTAAGGAAAAAACCATAAAAGATTATGAGCATGTTGTCAAATTAGGGGTATAGACTAGACCTGCCTATAATGGTATAATAAATCAATGGATTACCAACAAACAAAACAAAAAATCAAAGAACTCCGCAAAGCCGGAGAGCTAAACAAAGCTCTTCAACTCACAGTTGCCTTAAAAGGGGACTATCAAAAAAATGACAAGTTACACAAATTGATAAATTCCTTGAAAACTGAAATTCGAAGGGCTGAGATTAAAAACCGCGAAAAATTCATTAAAAAAGGACTAAAAACAGTCCGTGAACTGCGCCGCGAAGATAAATTTGAGCAAGCGATTCAAGCAGGAGCGGAACTACTTGAAGTAGATCCGAATAACAGCAAAGCCCAAAAACTACTCCAAAAATCAAAAGTAGATTTCATTGAGCAAAAACTTCACGACCCAATCCGCAAAGAATGGCAAAAAAAAGAGGAATTTGAAAAACTTTATCTTTTCTATCAAAAATTAAAGAAAGTTTTCCCGCACTACATCAAGCTCAACAAACTTATTATTCAAACCGAGCAAAAAATGATCGCCGTTGATCGCAAACAAAAAAAAACCTTTGCCGACGAAAGCCTTAAAAAACTACAACAAATGCTGGCCGAAGGTAAATACGAAGCTGTCATTGATGGTGCCGAGGAGTTAGTCACTTTTACTCACGAAGGCTCAACCGGTGCTAAAAAAATCCTAAAAATAGCAGAAAAAGCCAACCTCAGAGAAATCGAAGACGACACCTATAAATACATGCAAGATCAGCAGCCACTCCTTAAATCTGCTTATAAATCTGGCGAAGGCGGGATGATAAAGCTATAATTGCTGCAATGCCCAAAGCACTTGTTATTTACAACCCGGTTTCTGGCGCCAAGTCACTTAAAAACGTGCCTGATATTATTCAGCGTGTGCTTAAAAAACATAATTACGATTACACCTGGTTTGAAACTCAAAAACTAAAAAAACAACCACTTAATCAATTCGCTAAAAAACGATTTCAGCGCATTATTGCTATTGGGGGAGACGGCACCGTGGGCGAGGTTATTGCTTTTATGGTGAAAAACCGCATCAAAACCCCACTCATTATAATCCCGCAGGGGAGTGCTAACATCTTAGCTGCCACTTTGCGCATTCCGCTGCTTAACATTAAAAAAGCGCTCACTATTGGCCTTACCAAAGAAAGTAAGCCACTCGACGCCATGCAAATCAACCGCACTCAATACGGAGTTATTGCCGCGGGCATGGGTTATGACGTTATGATGATGAAAGGCACTACTCGCAAACTCAAACGTAAAATCGGCCTTCTTGCGTATGGATGGACTTTCCTAAAAACATTCCTTTATTACCGCGCCAAACCTTATCGCCTCACCATCGACGGCAAAAAACACTACTTAAACGCCAAGGCAGTCATGGTTTTCAATATCCTACCTTTTGTAGAACTTCCAATTCGTAAATTCCCTAAAATTCGACCCAACGACCAACAGCTAAACATCATAGCCTTAAACCCCTGCTCACTATTACGTTGGTTCTCTGGTAAGCATCGACGCATTCAAATTTTTAGTGGCCAGGAAGTTAGCATCAAACCTAAAAAAGAGAGTGAATACCAAGTTGACGGCGACCTTTTTAAAGGGAAAAGCCTGCAAATCAAAATCATCCCCAAAGCCATAAATATTGTTTATGTTTAAAAACTATTTAAATTTAATTCGAATGGGGCAGTGGTATAAGAATATTTTAATTTTTTTGCCCCTTATTTTTGCTCCGCAAACAGCTCACAGCTGGCCCTTGTTAATTTTGGGATTCCTCGGGTTTTCGTGTGTTTCCTCTATGACCTACATTATTAATGATTGGGTTGACCGCGAAGAAGACAAACGCCACCCTCTTAAAAAAGAAAGACCCCTGGCTTCAGGCGCCATAAGCGGCAAAACCGCATTTTTAGTCAGCATTTTACTAATGATTACTGTGTCTGGCGTAACATTCAAGTTAGGACTGTTTTTTGGAGCAATTGTGGCCACTTATTTCATCCTAACTAACGCTTATTCATTTAAGCTTAAACACATCCCACTTCTAGACATTTTCCTGATTGCTTTTAATTTTATTTTGCGCACTTTGGCTGGATTAACCGAACTACCAAATGCTGAGGTAGCGCCATATTTTGCAGCTGTTTTTGCGCTTATTATTATGATGATTACTTTTAAACGTCGAGGAGATAATCAAATTATGGGTAAAAAAGCCGCTTCCCACAAACCAGTGCTCAAATTCTACACTCCCACCAAAACCAGTATTCTAATTGGGGGAGCCTGGGCTTTATGGATTACAACAATCTATTTAACAAAAGAGTTTAATCAGTTTGGAGCCGCCACCATCGTTCTAATCACCACTAATTATTTCTTTGTTCACAAACCAAGTTTAGCGGTTAAACCAAAACTACTCCTCAAAGAATGGCCTTGGGTCTTAATCTTAATTACCGCAATCGCTTATCTAGTAATTAGCTGATCACGTCGCATTCCAACCCCAATATATTTGATACGACAACCAATTAATTCCTCTAGCCGCAAAACATAATTTTGCGCATTTTCTGGTAATTCATCCCAGGATGTTACGTCATTTAGAGATTCATTCCAGCCCGGTAGAGTTTCGTATGCAACTTCAATTCGGCCCAGGTCTTCCAATCGCGCTGGCAAGCCCACAAACGGCTTTCCATCCAACTTATAAGAAACTGCTACTCGAATTTCTTTTAAGTGATCCAAAACATCTAATTTGGTCAAATTAACAGAAGTAAAACCATTAAGCATAATTGAATACTTGGTAATCGGCACATCAAACCAACCACAACGGCGCGGACGACCAGTAGTTGATCCATATTCGCCACCAGCTTCCCGAATTTGCTCACCTAAATCATCATGCAATTCAGTTGGGAAAGGCCCTTTACCAACACGAGTCATATAAGCTTTTACAATTCCAATATTTTCATCCAAATAAGATGGGTTCATACCAGTTCCAGTAAAAGCACCACCAACCGTTGGATTAGAAGAAGTTACAAAAGGATAAGTCCCGTGATCAATATCTAAAAGGGCAGCATTTGCACCCTCCAGAAGTACGGTTTTCCCAGCCGCAATTTGTTCATTCAAATAAACAGCCGTGTCATCAATCATAGACACCAAATAATCATAATTATCCTTGAAAAAAGAAAGCTCTTTTTCAGCATCATGCTCAAATCCATAAATTTTCTGATACCAAGCCAAATTCGCCCGATATTTTTCTTCAAACGAATCCCAATCTCTTAAATCACAAATCCTAAGTCCACGACGGGCAATCTTATCCATGTAACAAGGCCCAATTCCACGTTTAGTAGTTCCAACTTGTCGATCTCCTTTTTTGTCTTCCTGCCAACCATCAATAATCTTGTGATAATCACATAAAACAGCGGCACGGTTTGAAATCTTAACTCGTCCTTCAACACTAAATCCCTGCTCTTTTACATTTTTAAGTTCTTTTAAAACTGTTTGCAAATGAAGCACACAACCATTTCCAATTACACAAGTAACATTTTCGCGCAAAACTCCACTTGGTAGTAAATGGAAAATGAATTTTTTAGTCTCACCATCAATATTTACATAAACCGTGTGCCCAGCATTAGCACCACCAGTAGCTCGCGCCACAATGTCATATTTTTCACTCAAAATATCAACCAATTTACCCTTACCTTCATCACCCCATTGCGCCCCTAGAATAAGGGAAAGTTTACCTTTAGTTTGCATATTGTTGCGTTAAGAACAAAATCAAATTCACTATATACGATAAATCTTGTACAATGAAGCCTGAGTATTCTCTAACCCTTAAAAAGATGCTCTCCGATGATCAAGTCCGCGCCCAATTAGCACATTGCTTGGCGGGGACCGAATTTACCGAACTTGGTGAATTCTACAAAGGCAAAGTTCGCGATAATTACACTAAAGACGGAAAACGAATTATTGTAGTTTCCGACCGACTTTCCGCCTTTGATCGCATCATCTGCCTCATCCCATTTAAAGGCCAAGTTCTTAACCAAATGGCCCAGTTCTGGTTCGACGAAACCAAAGACATTTGCGGCAATCACGTTATTGGATTTCCAGACCCCAACGTGGTAGTAGCCAAAGAATGTAAACCTCTTGCTGTAGAAATGGTTGTTCGTGGTTATATCACGGGCTCGACCAGCACTTCTGCTTGGTACAATTATAATGAAAAAGGTGTTCGCAATTTTTGCGGCAATGAACTTCCGGAAGGTCTTAAAAAAGACCAAAAATTCGACCAAGCCATTTTAACTCCTTCTACTAAGGCTGCTCACGGCGATCATGACGAATCTGTAGCGCCAGAGGTTTTGTTTGAACGCGGGGCAATCACTCCCGAAGAATGGGAATACTTAGCCGATGTTTCGCTTAAACTATTTGCTCGCGGGCAAGAAGTTGCGGCCAAACAAGGCATTATTCTAGTCGACACCAAATACGAATTTGGGCGCGACGAAAGCGGTGAAATCGTTCTTATTGACGAAATTCACACTCCAGACTCATCTCGTTTCTGGATTGCTGATACTTACCAAGAAAATTTCGAAGCCGGCAATGACCAAGACAATATTAACAAAGAATACCTCCGTCTTTGGCTAGCCAATCAAGGCTACATGGGTGACGGTGAAATGCCAGAAATCACTGATGAAGTTAAAGTTGAAACTGCCAAACGTTACATCGAAGCTTACGAAAAAATCACTGGCCAAACCTTTCAGGCCGAAAACTGCGAAGATGTAAACGGCCGCGTCGCCGAAAACCTTTCATCCTACTTTTAATCAAATTTAAAAATGTTTGTCCCTTTTATTCTTGGCTCAAAAATAGACGAGCCACACGCTGCCAAAATCACGGCTATTCTCGATCAATTCGAGATCCCATACAAGATTTACGTAGCCTCAGCACACAAGGTGCCAGAAAAAGTTCTCGAAGTAATCAAAGAGTATGATGCCAAGGACGGCCCAATCTGTTATATCACTATTGCCGGGCGTTCAAATGCTCTTTCTGGTTTTGTTTCTGCTAATTCAATTTATCCAGTAATTGCTTGTCCACCATTTAGTGACAAAGCGGACATGATGGTTAACATCCATTCCACTCTGCAAATGCCATCCGAAACCCCAGCTTTAACCGTTATTGACCCCAAAAACGCAGCCCAGGCTGCAATCCGTATTTTAGCTGCCGACAACGCTGAGCTTCGTCAAAAAGTTCACGCTCACTTAGCAGCTGTTAAAAACTCTTTTTAATATGTTTCATCCAGTAAATGCTCTTTCGCCACTTGATGGCCGCTATCTCCCCAAAGTAGAGGAGTTACGTGGTTATTTTTCGGAATCAGCCCTTATTCGTTATCGAGTTTTAGTTGAAGTTGAATGGCTAATTCATTTGTGTAATACGGTTAAATTACCAAACACTCGCAAACTAGCGCCAAAAGAATACAACCTACTTCGCAAACTCTATAAAGACTGGGACGAAGACGGTGAAAAAGCCCAAGCTGTAAAAGATATTGAATCTATAACTAACCACGACGTCAAAGCCGTGGAGTATTTCATCAAAGAAAACATGAAAAAAAGCTCCATGTCTGACTTGCTTGAAATGGTGCATTTTGGCTGTACTTCAGAGGATATTAACAATTTATCCTATTCCCTCATGTTACGTGATTCTGTTGATGAAGTTATGACCCCAGCCTTAGAAGATGTAATTGAATCTTTAAGAGAATTGGCTATAAAAGGCCGCACTATCCCAATGCTTTCACACACCCACGGCCAACCAGCCAGCCCAACCACAGTTGGAAAAGAAGTCACTAACGTTATGGTGCGCTTACTTATGCAAGCAGACCTACTCAAAGACCAGCCTTTCTTAGGTAAAATGAACGGAGCTGTTGGTAACTGGAATGCTCATGTTGTGGCTTATCCAGAAATTGACTGGATCAAAGAATCACGCAAATTTATTGAAAAACTGGGCCTAATCCCAACCTTATTTACTACTCAAATCGAACCACACGATTTCGTGGCCGAAACCATGCACAATCTAGCTCGAATTAACACAATCCTAATCGATTTTAACCGCGATATGTGGACTTATATTGGTAAGGGTTATTTTGGACAAAAAACCAAAGCTGGCGAAGTTGGATCATCCACCATGCCTCATAAGGTTAACCCCATTGATTTTGAAAACAGCGAAGGCAACCTTGGCCTTTCAAACGCTCTTTTAAACCATTTGGCCAACAAACTCCCAATCGCTCGCATGCAACGTGATTTAACTGACAGCACTGTCCAACGAAATCTAGGAGTTGCTTTTGGATACAGCCTACTCGCTTACCAAAGCGTTTTAAAAGGACTTTCCATGGTAGAAATCAATAAATCCACGCTAGAGAATGATCTTGATTCTCACTGGGAAGTTTTAGCCGAACCAGTTCAAACAGTTATGCGACGCTACAACATTCCAAAACCTTATGAAAAACTTAAAAAATTAACCCGCGGTAAAGGCCTCAATCAAAAACGTTACCAGGCATTTGTTAAAAAGCTTGAAATCCCGGCACGCGCCAAAAACAAGCTACTTAAACTCACACCAGCAACGTATATCGGCCTAGCCAAGGATTTAGTAAAACTTGAACTCGATATTTAACTTAAAAAAATGATTCTATCAGATCGCGACATCAAAGCGCGTATTCATGCAGGGGAAATCGTGGTTACCTCTCCAAACAATGACCACGAAAAAAACATCCACGCTTCGAGTATGGATTTTCGTCTTGGAAAATATTTCAAAATTTACGACAATTCCAAGCAACCAGTTCTAGACCCAGCCAAACCCAAAACTCTTAAGGACTCCACCAAATTAATCGAAGTAGAAGCAGGAAAACCCTACATCGTACAACCTGGAGAATTTGTCCTTGGAGTAACATTAGAAAAAATTAAATTACCAAATGACTTAGTGGCTCGTGTCGAAGGACGCAGCTCTCTAGGACGTCTCGGAATTATTGTGCATTCCACAGCCGGATTTATTGATGCTGGATTTGAGGGGACTATTACCCTTGAAATCACCAATATTAATCGCATGCCAATTGCGCTTCATCCCGGAATGCGCGTTTGCCAGTTTGCTTTTGAAACCATGAGTAGCGCCGCCGAGGTCCCTTACAGCCAAAAATCTCACTCTAAATATCAGGGACAAGAACTCCCTGAAGAGAGCCGCATCTGCATTGACCCAGAGTTTAAATAATGGTATAATTAAAGGAATAAAAAAATAAATTCCTTTGTTATGGCTTCGCAATTCGAAAAAACTATCAACTTCCTAGAAAGCGAAGGTGAACGAATAGAAGAAAAAATCGATAAACCAATTAAGCTAGGAGTTGAACAACCAACTCAGGTTAGTTTAGACACTGGTTTAGGAGATGTTGGTTTTAGCTATATGGCTAAAAGAGCGTATGAACAAAGAGGATATGCCTCTACCGAAGCCTATGGAGCTGCTTGTATGCTATCCGCCCGATTTATGAGCGTGGTAGAAAGCCAAGCAAATGACTCCAACTTAACTGTTCAAAATGGTGACGAATTACTAATCGAATCCGGACAAGCCACCTTAACCAGACATCGCGGCTCTAAAACCGAAACATTTGTAGTCTCTTTTGCCGAAGAACTTGTAATCGAAGAAGAGCGCGAAGAAAAAAAGGAAGAGATTCAAAAAGAAACTCGCCAAGCAGCAATCGAAATCCAAGATGAAATTCCAAGTATCGGCGACGTTGCCCCATTTGTTCAAGACACAGACTTAGCTCGAGAAACCCTTGACCTACAAGATGAAGAAATCCTTTTAACTGGACTTGGAACACAAACTTTACCTGAATATCCAGGCTATCAATTTAGCAATTTTAGTTTTGGGGCTGAACCCTATAACACCGATTGGTTAATTGGCTATAATCCCGACAAAACAGCAGAATTCATAGTTATTGACGCCACAACCAACGAATCAGTTGGTGTAGCTCATAATAGCAAGGCGTTAAAACGAACCATGGAAGGGCTAATCACCGACATAAAAATCAAACGCTTAGGCGATGACACGGCCAAGGAGGCCATAGCCGCAATTGACGAAGAAACAGAACGTATCCCAGAAAGTTCAGAAGAAATCGTTATTGATGGTGAATTTGAGGACGAAGTGGCAGAAGAAGCGGCGCCAGAAGAAAAAGAGGAAGCAGAGGTAAAAGAAGAAATAACCGTTGCGGGCAACACCGAACCAGAGCCTAGTCTCTACGAACGACCTGTTTACAACCCAACTTGGAGTAACACCTTAGACATTGTGCCCGCAAACAGTCCAGTTCGTGACATAATTGAGACTCTTCACACAGACTTCATAGATGCCTACCACAAACAACCCACGATTTACCGCAAAGACACTATTGCCACACAAAGATATGCTTTTTTCCACGGCGAACCCGTTTACATCGAAGTCTCACCAGGAACCCGTCAGAGCGACCAAGCACGCTACCGTGTTTACACCAATAACTACATGCTCACTTCTGGAGAACATGGCTGGACCGAAAACATTGAAGAAGTTAAAAGAATCGCTCACCAAGAAATAATCAGGACCTAAAATTGCCAAACCTCCAAAAGAGGACTATAATAAGACCACATTTTAGAAATGCGTTTTTAACTTGGCAATCACCAAGCAAGCAGGAGAAAGAAACCCAGCAGGGGATTAGACTCTCTCGGCCGACACCGTTACTGTCATAAATAAAGCGCCCGGCAACGGGAATCAAGGTGGTACCGCCCAATTGGGTCCTTGGAAAGGACTCATTTTTTAATTAAAAAACCATGTTTGATCCCGTAGATCCAAAACAATCCTTCCCCAAATTAGAAGAGGAAACTCTTGCCTATTGGAAAGAAAACAAAATTTTCGAAAAATCTGTTGAATCTAGACCCAAAAACAACGAGTACATTTTTTATGATGGGCCACCGTTTGCTACTGGACTACCTCATTATGGACATGTCCTGCCCGGCACAATGAAAGATGTAGTACCTCGTTATTGGACCATGCGCGGTAAACGCGTGGAACGTCGCTGGGGTTGGGACTGTCACGGACTCCCAATTGAAAATCTAGTAGAAAAAGAACTCGGCTTATCTGGAAAAAAAGACATTGAAGAAAAACATGGAGTTAGTGAATTTTGTGAAGAATGCCGCGATTCCGTACTTAAATACACCGGAGAATGGAAAAAAACTGTAGATCGCACCGCTCGTTGGGTCGACATGGAAGACCATTACAAAACCATGGACTTAAGTTACATGGAATCAATTTGGTGGGTTTTTGCGCAACTCTGGGAAAAAGGCTTAGTCTACAAAGGACACAAAATAATGCACGTTTGCCCACACTGCGTTACTCCACTTTCTAATTTCGAAGTCACGCTTGGCTACAAAGACGTTTCCGACCTCGCTACAACCTGGAAATTCAAATTAAAAGACGAAGAAAACACTTACTTACTTGCGTGGACAACAACTCCTTGGAGTTCGCTTTCCACTATGGGGCTCGCTATTAGCCCTGATTTCACTTATGTAAAAGTAAAAGTAGGGGAGGAATATCTTGTTTTTGCCAAATCTCAACTCGAGAACATCATGAAAGGAGTAGAAGAATATGAAGTAGTCGGAGAATTTACTGGCGATAAAGTCGCCGGCCGCGAATACGAACACGTTTTCCCGTGGTACGCCGATATCCCTGAGGTCAAAGAAAACCCCAACACTTACAAAGTCTATGCCGCAGATTATGTCGAAGAAGGAGAAGGAACCGGCATTGTTACGATAAATGGTTCCTATGGTGAGATCGACATGGAATCTGCCAAAAAGAACGACCTACCCGTAGTAATGGACGTGAGCATGGAAGGAAAATTCAACGAATTAGCCGGCCCATACGCTGGCATGGGTGTTAAAGAAGCTGAGAAAAAACTGGTTGAAGATAAATATCAAGAAGGCCTTGTCTGGCGCAAGGAGCAATACAAACACAGCTACCCACATTGCTGGCGCTGTGATTCGTTCCTACTCAACTACGCTACCTCTAGTTGGTTTGTAAAAGTTGAAGCCATCAAAGATCAAATGATTGCTGCCAACAAAGAAATTCATTGGGTTCCTGAACACGTTGGATCCGGAAGGTTTGGCGATTGGCTAGAAAATGCTCGTGACTGGTGTATTTCTCGGAATAGATTCTGGGGGACACCTCTGCCAATTTGGGAAAACGAGGATGGTGATCGCGTTTGTATTAATAGCGTGGAACAACTTGAAAAACTAAGTGGCCAAAAAATCACTGACATTCACAAACACAAGATCGCTGACGTTAGTTTTGAAAAAGATGGAAAAACCTACAAACGAATTGATGAAGTGTTTGATTGCTGGTTTGAGTCGGGAGCCATGCCCTACGCCCAATCTCACTATCCTTTTGAAAACAAGAAAGAGTTTGAAGAAAATTTCCCCGCTGAATATATCGCTGAAGGATTGGATCAAACTCGTGGCTGGTTTTATACATTAGTTGTTTTGGGAGTCGCACTTTTTGGAAAAGCTCCTTTTAAAAACGTATTTGTAAATGGCCTTATTCTGGCCGAGGATGGTAAAAAAATGAGTAAAAGCCTTAAAAACTACCCTGAACCAGGCATTATTCTTGATAAATATGGAGCTGATGTTTTGCGATTTTATCTAATGAATTCACCAGCTGTTAAGGCCGAACCACTACGATTCTCCGAAAGGGGAGTAGAAAACGTAATTAAAAACGTAATTCTACCTGTTTGGAATGCTTATAGTTTTTTTGTGATGTATGCCAACATCGACAAATGGGAAGCAAAAACAGCAGACCCTAGCAAACTTAGCAACAAACTAGATCGCTGGATTTTATCTGAATTAAACACGCTTGTTAAACAAGTTACTGAAGAGATGGATGAATACAACTTGCAAGCTCTTCGTCCGATTTATCATTTCATTGAACAACTTACCAACTGGTATATTCGTCAATCTCGTCGTCGTTTTTGGAAAAGCGACAACGACCAAGACAAAGAAGAAGGCTATCAAACCCTTTATACTGTGCTGACCACTTTGTGTCAGGTTATGGCGCCTTATATGCCACTGATTTCCGAAAGCATTTATCGCAATTTAACTGACGCTGAATCAGTGCATTTAACCTCGTGGCCAGATTATGACAAAGATGCAATTGATCACGATTTAAATCAGGAAATCGAACTAACCATGCAAATCGCCAAGCTGGGTAACGCAGCTCGGGCTAAAGCTAAGATCAAAAACCGCCAACCTCTTCAAAAGGTTCAAATCGGTGTTCCAGAAAAAATGCACGGACTACTTAACGAAGATCAACTCGAGGTTCTACGCGAAGAGCTCAATGTCAAAGAAATTGATATTGCTGATGATCCCAGCTCAATCGCTAAAACCGTAGTACGCCCCAACCCTAAGCTCCTCGGACCTAAGTTTGGCAAAGACGTGCAGTCTATTATTCAAGAAGCTAAAAACGGAAATTTTGAGTCACTTGAGGATGGCGGCATCAAAGTTGGTGAATTCGAGCTTACTTCCGAAGAATTTAGCGTTGGCTATGAAAGCCAAGAAGGCTTAGACGTGGAAAGTGATCACGGCATTGTCGTGGCCCTAGATACCACCATCACGCCCGAACTTAAAAAAGAGGGGATTGCTCGCGACTTAATCCGCACTATCCAAGACATGCGCAAAGAAGCGAATTACAACGTCGACGACCGGATTCAAATCGCACTTCAAGCCGAGGGCGAAGCAAACGAAGCTATTGCCGAGTTTAAGGAGCTTATTGAAAAAGAAACTCTAGCCACACATCAGGGTGAACTAGCCAACCCAGACCTTGAAAAGCAAGTTTCTATTGACGAATCTAAAGTTCAGGTAGCTATAAAACGATAATTCCGCTAAAATATCGTCCGTGAAAAGGAAACTCAAAAAACTAGGATTTTCATTAGCGTTCAACGTTGGAGCGCTACTGCTAACCATAGAATTTCTCGAAAGTGTGACCTACACTGGCGGATGGGCATTCTTCCTAATTACAGGCGCTCTTATCGGGCTTTTGAATGTTTTGCTCAAACCGATTCTCAAGTTTATTGCCATGCCGCTAATCTTTTTTAGCGCCGGGCTTTTCTTAATTGTCATCAACGCCGCTATCTTGTGGATCACCGATGAACTACTTGAAATCCTTGATTTTACAGATGTAGATCTAATTATCGAGGGACCGATCACTTTCCTTTTAGCTGCCGTGATTTTCGGACTAATTAACTGGTTCGAACACTGGCTTTTTAAACGTCTTAAATAAACCCTTTTATATGAAACCCACTCTTCTTGTTTTGCAGGTTATAAGTGCTGTCCTCCTAAGTTTAGTTATTCTCATTCAAGCTCGAGGCTCTGGTCTTGGGGCTGCTTTTGGTGGTAGTGGAGAATTCTATGTCACTAAACGTGGCGCTGAAAAAGTTCTCTCCATCGCAACTGTAATAATTGCCGTAGTCTTTATTTTACTTTCCGTAACTGCTACGCTGATTAACTAAATTTAACGCTTTTTTAAAAATGGCTCACAAAAGGAAGCCCTCCCAATCCTTAAAATCCGGGCTTAAGCTTGCCAAAAAAACAGTCAAGTCTTACTCCGACAAAGAAAAAACTATTAGTATTTTATTATTAGTGGTTTTCCTGTTAAGTGGTTGGAAAATCCTTAGCGGCAACTGGGAAGGTCGCGATATTGTAAATGTAGTCCAAGGGGGACACAATTATAATGAAGGTTTAATTGGTGAAATTCAGCACTTAAACCCAGTTTTTGCTGATCTAAATGAAGTAGACCGCGATATAAGCAGTCTTGTTTTTGAAGGTTTAAGTAAATTCGACGACACTGGAAAAATCAGTGAAAACATTGCCACTCACACCTTAGACGAAACTCAGACAATTTATACTTTTGTTCTGCACGACGACCTAACCTGGCACGACGGAGAGCTTGTTACTGCTGATGATATTTACTTCACTTATCACGATATTATTCAGCATCCAGAGTTTGAAAACCCAATTCTTAAAAACAGTTTTAGTAGCGTTACGGTTGAAAAAATTAATGAAAAAACCGTCACCATGACCTTAAACGATCCAAATTCATTCTTTTTTACGCAACTTACAATTGGATTACTACCAGAACATATTTTAAAAGACGTACCCGTAACAGACTTAGATACACACGAGTTTAATCAAAACCCGGTTGGAAACGGCCCTTATGAAGTTAAATCTCCCTACCAGGTCAATTCTGACGGCTCTAGCGAAGTTAAATTAAACTACTACAACAATTACTGGACCGGCGCTTCCCCAGACATCACGGAAATCAATTTCGTGGCTTTCCCTACTTACGAGGAGTTACTTGAAGGAAGAGGACGAATTCACGGCGCTGCTCGTGTCCCTAAATATCGACTAGAAGAAACCACCGAAGAAAGATTTGCCGCCTATGAATATCAACTGCCGCAATACACAGCCTTATTCATGGAAACCGATGATGACCGTTTACTTAAACGCAATTTAAGATTAGCGATCCAAAAATCCATCAACAAACAAGAAATTTTAGAAGCAGTTGGTTACGATCACTTAATCGACACACCACTCCTGGAACTTGATCAGGAAGACTGGATTTACCAAGCCAATTCCGAAGAAGCCATGGGAGCGTTATATGATGAAGGTTGGTTTTTGGACGAAGAAACTGGACTGCGAATGAACGATGAAGATGAAGTTTTAAGCTTATCTCTAGTACGACAATCTTTCACTAATAACGAAAAACAAGAAGAAGTTACTGATTTAACGGCCAAAGCAATTGCCTCTCAGCTATCTAATGTTGGCATTGTTGTCACTATTGAGACTTATGAAAACGAAGCTTTCCAACAAAAAGTAAGTGAACGCGATTATGATTTACTTTTACTAGGTCAAAGCCTTGGTTACAACTTAGACACTTATTCTTATTGGCACTCAAGCCAGGCCGGAACAGGTTTAAATTTCTCAAATTACGGGAATAACAAAGCTGATTTTTTCATCGAAGCCATTCGAAATTCTTTTGGTGACGAGGAAGATGAAAAGGAAGAATACTTGCAAAGTTTGGCAGAAACCATTAAAGAGGATGTCCCAGCAGTATTTTTATACACTCCAACTTATTACTTTTTAGCGGATAGTCGGATCGAAAATATCAATACTTCAAATCTTCTCTTCCCACACGATCGATTCGCTAATATACTGGACTGGAAAGTTACCAAATAAATTTAATTACTTTACTCATGGATGTAGTACTCACAAAAGATGTTCCCAACTTAGGACGAAAAGGCGAAGTTAAAGCTGTTAAGAGCGGTTATTTTCGCAATTTCTTAGCCCCTCGTGGCAAAGCAATTCGCGTTACACCTAAGCTCATGCAACAAATTCTAGAACAACGCTTAGGGCGCGAAAAACGCCGCGAAGAAATGCTTACTAAGGCTGAAGACCTGGCTAAACGAATTGAAGGTATGACTTTAACCTTCAAGCAAAAAGCCACACCTAAAGGCAAATTATACGCTTCTATTAGCGAACTCAAGATTCAACACGAATTAGAAAAACACCTTGAATTCGATCTTGATAAAGAAATGATTATCCTCGAAGGACCAATCAAAGAAGTTGGTGAAAGCACTGCCACTATCAAACTAACAGAAGCAGTCTCAACTGAACTTAAAATTGTGGTTGAAGCCGAGAAATAATATGCGAATCCTAGGTCTAGATTACGGAACAAAACGGATTGGAGTGGCTATTTCTGATCCCGAACAAACCGTGGCTTTCCCACGTGATATTTTCCAAAACAACGACCTTTTATTAGGCCGTCTCAAAAAACTAATCACAGAAGAAAAAATTGTTGAAATTGTAGTAGGTTGGCCCCTTAGTTTAGAAGGCAAAGAAACCGGCCAAACCAGGAAAACAGGCGCTTTTATAGCGCTTTTAGAGGAGAGCTTAGACATCCCAATCACCAAAATGGATGAACGCTGGACCACTGCTCAAGCCGACCGTTCGGGAGGCGACGATGCTGTGGCCGCACAAATCATTCTACAAAACCGCTTAGATGTGGTATAATAATACTGTTATGAAACCCTCCAAAAGAGTAGTTCTTTCGATAAAGGTTCCCAAAGAAATCGAGCCCGGACCAGGGCCGATTGCCGCTGAACAGATTTTTTCTGCTATTCACGGGATTCAGGATAAAATCCCTTGGTATAAAAGACTTTTTGGTCTCAAGGGGGAGCGAGTTAGTTTTGAAATCATTCATCATAAAAAACATATTCGTTTTTTAGTAACTTGCCCTACTAGATATAAAAACCTGATCGAAGGACAAATTTACGCTCATTATCCAAATGTTGAAATTTTCCAAGAAGAAGATTACATCACTCAGGAGGGGAGTATTGAAATGCATCAACCAGGAACTTCAAACAAGAAATCAGATAAAAAAGATCTCACCACAAAAGAACAAGCCACCGCCTTACGAGGGAAAAAGAATTTCAAAAAAATGAAAGTTACACGGCCACTTGTGTCAGTTGAATTAGCGCACAGTGATCCTGTTATGTATCCCATTAAACGTTACCCTCAATTTGAAGATCGTATGACTAGGATTTCCGCCGATCCAATTGCCGGGATAACTTCTAGTCTAAGTAAGCTAAATCATCCAAATGACGAGGCCTGGATCCAAATAGTGATAACTCCACTAAATGATCGCTGGCGCATCAAATACACTGAATTACTGCGCATTATGGAGCGAGGATTGTTTGGAAACATTGAAAAACTACAAAACTTATATTTAAACGTGGCCGGAACACGCAAAGTTTGGCCCAGAGTGGTGTTTTTTCCTTTATATATGATGTTCTGGGTACGCCGCAAAACCGCTGGATTTAAAGGCGGTAAGATCGCAGCTACCGAAGACTACAGCGGAGGCAACGATGACTTAGAAGAAATGATGTCTCGCACTCATGATCGCGAAACCCCAATCCAAGCTTGCACCGACAAAGTTAGCAAACTCATGTACGAAACCAATATCCGCATCGGTTATTTACCAGCCAACGGAGATATTGATGCTGCAAAACTAAAAATAAGAGAAATAGCTGGTGCCTTCAAACAATTCAATCAACCACTTTTAAATGAATTTGTACCCAAAAAAATCAAAACTGACAGCCATGAATTAGCCAAATTCAAACACCGCATGATTTTACGCGAAAACATGATATTAAATGTAGAAGAATTAGCCACCGTATACCACGCTCCAACAGTAGTGGTCCAAACCCCAAATATTGACTGGGTTAAATCACGTAAACTCGAAGCGCCAACAGATTTACCAGATCAAAACTCTGAACCAGCCGACAACCTCACCCTACTTGGAAAAACCAACTATCGCGGCATGCACCAGGTGTTTGGCATCAAATGCGATCCTGACCGCCGCCGCCATATGTATATCATTGGGAAAACAGGTATGGGGAAAACAACTCTTCTCGAAAACATGATTTTCTCAGATATTCAGTCTGGGAAAGGAATTGGGGTAGTTGATCCGCACGGTGACTTAGCAGAGAAAATTCTTGATTTTGTGCCACCAAGTCGAACCAATGATGTGATTCTTTTTGATCCCTCTGACCGCGAACATCCGGTTTCTTTTAATATGTTAGAAAGCCCTGATCCGGCTTTTAATACTGTGGT
>CAXCBS010000013.1:0-17284 GCA_963980845.1 uncultured Candidatus Peregrinibacteria bacterium
CGCCATCCCCTACCGGATACCTTCATGTTGGCGGCCTGCGCACCGCTCTCTACGCTTACCTTTTTGCGCGAAAACACGAAGGAAAACTAATTCTCCGAATCGAAGACACAGATCGCACCAGATTAGTAGAAGGTGCAACTGAGAGTCTTATTAAAACCATTATGTGGGCTGGCCTTGAATACGATGAAGGCCCAGACCCTAAAAACATTGATTCAGAAATCGGTGAAAATGGCCCTTATATTCAGTCCAAACGTAACGATATTTATGACCGCGAGGTCAAAAAATTAATGGATTCAGGTCATGCTTACCGCTGTTTTTGTTCCAAAGATCGCTTAGATGAAATGCGCACTGAACAACAAAAAAACAAGCAAGCTCCAATGTACGACAAAAAATGTCGCTTTCGGCCCCAAGAAGAAATCGATCAATTAATGGAACAAGATGTGCCGCATGTTATTCGCCTAGCTATTCCCGAAAACGAAACTTTTCGCTATCGCGATTTAATTCGCGGGGACATGCAGTTTGAATCAAGCACCATCGACGACCAAGTTTTAGTAAAATCTGACGGTTATCCTACTTATCACCTAGCCAATGTGGTTGACGACCATTATATGGAAGTGACCCACGTTATTCGTGGTGAAGAATGGCTCCCCAGCGTGCCCAAACACATTTATTTGTACCGCGCATTTGGATGGAAAGAACCACAATTTGCGCACATTCCACTTCTTCTCAACAAAGATCGTTCCAAACTTTCTAAACGACAAAACGATGTGGCAGTCGAAGACTATATTGAAAAAGGATATTTAAAAGAAGCACTCTTAAATTTCATTGCCTTACTTGGCTGGAACCCTGGTGAAGGCTCTACTCAAGAAATTTTCACCATCGAAGAGTTAATTGAAAGCTTCTCCTTAAAAAGAGTGCACAAAGGCGGCGCTGTTTTTGATACAGAAAGACTCGACTTTTTTAACGGGCATTACATTCGTGCCCTCTCCCCCGCCGAATTTGCTGAAAAAATCTATCCATGGCTAGAAAAAGAAGATTGGTTTAATGACTCCATCGACGTTCTCCAAACCGATTACGCTAATAAATTTCTCCCGGCTATTCAAACTCGTATCAAGACTTTGGCCGAAGCCCCGAGCATGGTTCGTTATTTCTTAATGGGAAAAATGGACTATGACCTGACCCTTCTCGAACACGAAAAAATGAAAATCACTCCTGAAATTGCAAAACAAGCGCTTGCAGCTTGCGCCGAAGATCTCGCGAATTTTGACAACTACGATTCCGAAGACGCGATCAAAGAACACTTAGTCAAAACCATTGCAAGACTAGAAATGAAAAACGGCCAAGTTCTCTGGCCATTACGTGTGGCGGTAACGGGCGAGCAGTACTCTCCCGGAGCCTTTGAAATCGTGATGCTACTCGGAAAAGAACGCACTCTAGACCGAATTGCGCAAACGCTCGAAAAGTTATAGACTTAAAGCATGGATTTTAGAGAATTATTTTTATTCGTGGAACACATTAAAAAAAGCATTCCCTGCCAGGAATGTGGCTACCATTATAATGACCAAGATTTACGCTTAATTGGCACTGTTTTTGACCAAGGTTATATTCAGGCTAACTGCACTAAGTGTAAACGAACCGTTATTATTAATGTGGTTTTTGGCGCCAAAAATGCGCGCACTCATCGTTCCCTTAATTCTCAAAACCTTAATCACAAAATCATCAGCCAAGATGATATTTTAGATATGCAAAATTTCCTCAAAAAATTTGATGGAGATTTTATTAAACTTTTTAACAACAAATCATAATGCGTTTTCTCTCCCTTCTTCTAAGTGCTGCCCTTATTCTTTCTTTAACCGGTTGCGAAAGTTCAGATAGCCTTAAAAACGGTTTTGGAACAGTGGTAGATGAATTGGTCGAAGCCTATGAAAACGTCACTACAAAAATCACTGACACCACAAGTTGCGTCGAAGAAAAAATTGATCAAACCGAACAAGCAGTTGATGATGTCCAAGCCGCAGCCGAAGAAATCGGCGAAGCAGTAGATAGTGTCAAAGAACTAACCGGCGGCGGAGACGATGACGAAGAAGAAACTGTTGAGGAAGAAGTGGCCGAAGAGGAAACCACTGAAACCCCAACCGAAGAAGAAGTTCAAACCGAAGAAACTCCTACTGAATAATGCTCAAAGCCTCGCTACACATTCATATCCAAGGGGATCCCAAGGATTATATTGAACATACTGGCTACGAAATTATTGATCGGGCCCATGAATTGGGTTACGAAGTTTTAGCCATTACCTGTCATCATCGCGTTGTAATGTGGCCAGATCTAAAAACCTATGCCACAGAACGCGGGATCTTGCTTATTCAAGGTGCTGAAATTGAAATCAACGGCGCTCACACCCTAATTTTAAACGCTCATCCCGAAGTTGAATTTATCAAAACTTTTGAGCAATTAATTGCCTACAAAAAAAAGCATCCAGAAATTTTTATCATTGCTCCTCATCCTTTTTTCCCTTCCATTACAAGTTGTCTCAAATCACAACTTTACGATTACATCGACATTTTTGATGGCATTGAAAAATCATGGTTTCACTCCCGTCAAATCAACTTCAACCGCAAAGCGCGTCGCCTAGCGGGCATTTGTGATCTTCCGTACATTGCCACGGCTGATATTCACATTTTGGAGCAGTTTGATTTTGGTGGACACGTGCTTATCGACGCCCCCAAAAATACCGAAGCTATTCTCGAAGCACTACGTCAAAAAAAATTCAAAAACATAAGTCAGCCACTTTCTAGTTTTAAGATGGGCACAACTTTTGTTAAGATGAACCTTAGAGCCTTACGGCGCTACCTCCCCTGGACATCACCACATATCCCCTTCCCTTATGCAAGACTTCATCAAGACTATCAAACAAAAAGCCGCCGCAGATCCGCGCAGAATCATCCTACCCGAGTCAGAAATTGACGACCGAATTTTGCAAGCCACGGCCAACATCCTTCGAGAAGGAACCGCTCATCCAGTCCTACTTGGCACGCGCGAATCTCTAGAAAAAAAAGCCGGTGGATTAGATCTTTCTATCGACTGGGACGCGGTTACAATTATGAACCAAAAAAACGATCCCAACCTAGATAAATTTGTAGAAACCTATGTTGAAATCCGCGGCTGTGACCATGACGAAGCTTTTAAAGACTTAACTGAAAACATCAATACTTTTGGGACCATGGTGGTTGAAACCGATCTTGCTGATGGCATGATTTCTGGAACAACTTTTTCCACTGCCCAAACAATTCGTCCCGCTCTCCGCATCATTAAAACTAAGGAAAAATTTCACAAAGTTTCCGGGTTTTTCTTTATGATCTGGGAAGACAAATTACTACTTTTTGCAGATTGCGCGGTAACCATAGATCCCAACTCACACGAACTAGCTGACATTGCCATAGACACAGCCGAAACCGCAGCCAGATTTGGCATTGAACCCCGAATTGCCATGCTCTCTTTTTCTACCGCCGGCTCAGCGCGCCACCCAGACGTCGACAAAGTACGCGAAGCCACTAAAATGGTTAAACACCGTCGCCCAGAACTTTGCATCGAGGGCGAAATGCAAGTTGACGCCGCCTTAATCCCTTCCATTTACGAACGCAAATTCCCGAGCGGCAAACATTGCGACAATTTTAATGTTCTAGTTTTCCCAAGTCTTAACGCTGGCAACATTGCCTACAAATTAGTTGAACGCCTCTCCGGCGCCCACGCTATTGGCCCAATTTTGCAAGGTCTACAAAAACCAGTCAATGACCTTTCACGTGGCTGCTCAGCAGAGGACATTTCTGATCTTGCGGCCTTCACAACCGTAGAGGCTCAAGGCGAAGATAAGCTTATGTAACCCTTTCAAAATGAAACTTCTTGTTCTAAATAGCGGTTCATCATCGCTGCGCTTTAAATTCTATGAGTCAAAAGGTTTTAAACGACTTTTCTCCGGACACATTGATGGCATTGGCCTGCGCACTTGCCGGCTAAGAGGAGATATCGAAACCAAAGTTAAAGCCAAAAACCACACTGAGGCACTAAAAATCGCGCTCGCTATTTTGCAAGAATCCGGACATTTAACTCACTCCAAAGACATCGAGGCGGTTGGCCACCGCGTAGTTCATGGCGGCGAAAAATATCACAATCCCACGCGCATTACACGTTCCGTTCTCAAAGACTTGAAAAAACTTTCTGACTTAGCACCACTTCACAACCCGCCTAATATTCAAGGAGTTACAGCCTGCATGAAAGTTCTTAAAAAAGCCACCAACGTCGCAATTTTTGACACTGGTTTTCACGCAACATTACCCGAACAAGCCTACCTCTACGGACTCCCCTACGAGCTCTACCGCAAACACGGAATTCGCAAATACGGATTTCACGGCACTAGCCACAAATACGTGGCTGAACAAACCATTTCCCTCCTTAAAAAATCCAAAAAACCACGCGCCCGTATCATCACCTGCCACATTGGTAACGGCGTCTCACTCACAGCTATTAAAAACGGGAAATCATTAGACACCACCATGGGTTTCACCCCGCTAGAAGGAGTTATGATGGGAACACGCACCGGAGATTTTGACTCAGCTGTGATTTTCTATTTACACGACCATCTCAAGATGAAGCTCAGCGACATCGACCATCTTATAAACAAAAAATCCGGTCTCCTTGGACTCTCTGGAATCTCATCTGACATGCGTCCTTTGTGGGCCATTCTACAAAAGAAAACACACCGCAATTACAAAAAAGTAAAACGCGCTTATGACGCTTATGTTTATAAGCTAGCCAAAAAAATCGCCAGCCTTACGGTGCCGCTTGGCGGCCTAGATGCGCTAGTATTTACCGCCGGCATCGGCGAATCTGCTTGGTATTTACGCCGCGATATTTGTGCGCAACTTGCTCATCTCAACGTAAAACTTGATCTCGCTAAAAACAAGAAAACTATTGAAGGCACAAGCGGCTTAATCAACAAACCACGCACGGCCAGCGTCGTAGTAATGCCTACTAACGAAGAGCTGAAGATCGCGCGTGAGACCGTGGCGGCTCTACAAAAATAAGTCGTCCGCAACCCCAAATCACAGATTCAAATCATTGTTAATTTCTTTGTTAACGATTTGTAATGTCTTTTTGTTAGCGTGGAGATAGTTCAGATTTAGGGGGTAGCAGGTTTGCGCCATCGGCCTTGTCAACCCAGTGGCATGAGTTCAATTCTCATTACCTCCACCATCTGAACCAAAGAGAAAAGGCCCTTCATGGAAAGGGTCTTTTCTTGTAGCAGGCCATCGGTCTTGTCATTTACATTATACCCCAAATCCTCCACCTACACCACTTCCCTCCGCATCCCAGAAATCACCCTCGTCATCAATTCATACGGAATACAACCCGCGAGCCGGGCTGTATTTGAAATTGAATTTTTAGCTTCATTAGAATCCGCATAAACCACCACTCGATCACCAATTTCAGGACCAGCCACTCCTGTTAAATCCACCATTGTGTAATTCATGCAAATTCGGCCAACAATCGGACACAAAGTGCCCTTAACTTCTAAAACACCTTTGTTACTCAAACTCCACGGAAGCGCCTCATAATATCCCACTGGAATCATCCCAATTTTCATATCACGATCAGCCACAAACGTTCCGGAATAACTCACCCGATCACCTTTTGCCAAATCACGCACTCCAACCAGTGTCGACTCAAACCGCATCACCGGCTTAAGGCCCATAAGCTCCTCTGCACGCACATCATTTTCCGTAAACGGCGACACTCCATACAACCCAATTCCAAGTCGCACCATATTAAAATCTCCCTCATAAAGAGCTCCCGCACTTTGCTCAACATGAATATGATCAGGTTCAAATCCCGCTGCCCGCACCATACCTACAGCCTCTTCAAACTTGCGAAACTGCTGTTTAGTATAGGAAGCATCATGAGTATTATCAGCGTCAGCCAAATGCGACAAAATCCCCACCACCTCTATTTTCAATTTCTTAATTTCCTCCAACGCACTCGGTAAATTTGTCATAGAAAAACCCATTCGATTCATTCCCGTATCAATTTTTAAATGAACCTTAGCTTTGTATTTAGAAAGCGCCTCCGCCGTTCCCAAATCCGAAACTGCAAAATGAAAAGGCAACCTTTTACGCAACAAATTCTCTGGAAATGTATACCCAAGAATTAAAATCTTAGACTTAATCCCAGCTTTTTTTAATTGATAAGCCTCATGCAATGAATCCACTACAAAAAACTCTGGCTTTTCCGGGTCTAAAATCTGCGCTACCTCTGTTAATCCATGCCCATAAGCATTTGCCTTAAGTACTGGACAAACTTTTTTTTGTGGCGCTAATTTCCGATACAAGTCTAAATTTTCACGCAAAGACGCGGCCGAAACTTGCACTGTATTAAGCGTTCTGTATTTACCTTTAAAAGGGATTCTCATAGTAGCCATATTCTACTCTCCGTGCTAAATTAAATCCATGAAAATTGGACCAAAAGATTTTGACCGCAAAAAACATTTTTCACGCTATAAATTTTTAGTAGACCACCATCATTCTGGAAATATTCTAGACATAGGAAATGTTGGCGGAATTTATGGTGAAGGCCAATCCAATTCATTTCATTTAAAATTTGCCAAAGAAGTAAGTTCAAAAAGCAAAATATATGGATTTGATCTTTTCAAACCTCAAAAACCAAAACTTTTCCCCAATCAAAAACAAGGCGACCTTGAAAAAGGACTCCCTTACCAAGATAATTTTTTCGACACTATTTACATGGGACAAGTCTTAGAACACGTAAATAATCCAGGAATTGTATTAGGAGAAATTAAACGAACTCTCAAAAAAGACGGTGTTTTTATTTTGGATGTTCCCAATCCATACCGCGTTCTTGCCATCGGCCGCTATCTCATCAAAAAACAAGAATTTCTGGGCGACCCAACACATTTAATTTTTTACACCCCGGCCTCACTCCGCGCCATTTTAGAAAAAAACGGTTTCAAACTACACAAACTTGCCGAAAAATTCCCTGGCCATTATCGCTACGTCCCCTACCCACTAGTAAAAGGGCTAGGAAGTCATCTGTTAGTTGCCGCCAAACCAACCTAAAACACTTCCTTTAAATAACACGCTTCACAATAAATTGGTTCTGGCCTTTCGGGTGCGTAAGAGGTTTTCACTGTTACGCTACATTTATCACAAGCCCGATCCCAGAGTTGCCTTGGGTTACGTAGTGTCATGCGTTTTTTACGTCTTTCGGTTGGCGCTAATCGTGGCAACGCAATCTTAAATTTTTTATAAAGCTTAAGCTCTTGCGGAATAATTTTATAAAACTCAGTACTCCCGGAACATTGAAGCACTCGATCACAAACAGATTCATCTGCATCAATTACATTTTCCGGCAAAACAACTTCTGGACCCTGATACGCCGCACTGTCATCCTTGTCTTTCCACTTATACCCTCGCGCCAAGGCCTCCTCTTTTGTAAGAGGAAAAGACTCATACGCCACAGTCTCATTATAACCATAAGGAGAAATAGAAACCGGGAAAAACTCACCCCATTCGCCAGTTTTTTTCATATGCTCAATAATGCGTGGCACTAACTCCTCATACTCTTCCTTAGTGTATTGCTTGTTCAAAATACAATACTGTTTTTTACGCAAACCAATACACCCAAACAAATCCTTATTACTCAAACAAAGTTCGCAGTAATTCAAATTATCACCACCAGTCCAACAATTCATCGTAAACTTACAATTATGCAGATTATAAGCTGAACTAGATATCTCATAACAAAGCTCACTCTTATATCCCACAAAATCCCAATCATAACAATCCTCTACCTCATGCAAATACGTCCCAAACTTAATATCGCGACAACGATAACAGTCGTAGGACTCCACCACATCCTTACAATCAATTAAATAATCTCCAGCACAATCCTCACAGTTTTTAAGTTCCAAATGTTTGCGCGGTGTTTTGGCCAAATGCTCTTCAAAATATTTTTTAGCCTTTTTGAAACCAGCCTGCGTATCAAGTCCCATATTTTTTTTCATTATTTCGTATTCCTCACGCGTTTTCATTTTTTTATTAAAAATCATGTACTGCTGATTTTGTAAATTAGTTGAAAACATACAGTCATGACAGTTCTGCATGTTGTAACAAAAATACAAATTACTAGAGCCCTTAATTTTTTGCGAAAAGAAACAAGTCTCGCAATTTTCAGCATGCATCAAACCAATACAAAATCGGCTATCATAAGTGAAATCTGAGTCCATGCACTGATAATTTCGATCTGAATAACGAAGGTAATAACATTTTTCATTATGATCCGCGGTATGCACTAAATAACAGTCTTTATTATCAAGAGAATAATTATTAAACTCACTATTTTCACCACGATTAGTTAGCCCCATTCGTGGCACAACCGCCTGCAACTCTGCAAACTGTTCAAAAAACGGCCGTGAAAAATCAAAATCCCGCCCATAATCTAAACCATTCCAGCGATCACTCCACCATTCATTAGTTTCATATATCACATACGGCGCTCCTGGCGCATACATTGAAATTATGGATTTTCCAGTCTTGTCACACTTACGATTATACAAATAAAGGTCATTTCGAATTGAGGAACGACGTAACCGCCTCTCCTCTGGACACAAAGTTGGTAGCGGCACACCCATTTTTTTATAAAAAGCCTGATCCTCATCAGTTATAACAAATTCTTGCCCAGAAACCGCACATTGTTTGGTGATAAGAGCCATATTTGAAGATGATTAATTATGGGCTTTATAATAAAACATTTTTGTAAAACTAGCAAGACAAGCCTACGCGCTAAAATTGATTTAACCTGTTATTTTTGGTAAAATAGTTGTAGAAAAAAATTTACAAAAAACTTATGCTCCCCACAGATCTCACCCTCGACTTACAACAATTTGGCCTCTCCAAAGACGAAGCCAAAGTACTTATCGCTACACTTGAATTAGGTGGCGGATACGCCTCTACTATTGCCAAAAAAGCCCGTGTCCCACGCGTAAACTGCTACCATCTCTTAGAAAAACTCACCAAAAAAAAACTCATTGTTCCAGTCCAACGTGGCAAGGTACAGTTCTTTATGCCCGAACCACCGCGAGTTCTTTTAAACCAACAAGAGCAGCGTTTAAATCGCGCCAAAGAGCTGCTCCCCGAACTTCTTTCCATCACCAACACTCACCCTTTCAAACCCAAAATCCGCGCCTACGAAGGCATCGACGGTATCAAGGAAATTTTTAACCAAACCTTAAAAGCACAAGGTGAAATCCTGGGCTACACCAACCTAGAAAAAATCCAACAATTACTCCCAGAATACATCCCGGAATACGCCAAAAAATCTTTTCAAGCCAAAATCAAAAAACGCCTTATCTCACCAAAAACAAAAAGAGCCCTAGACTATACTAAAAACTTTTACCCCAAAGATTTCCCACAAGAACTCCTTGAAATATTCTTCGTCAACCCAGACCATTTCCCATTCGAAAATCACATCTCAATCTATGACAACTCAGTGGCCATCATTTCCCTAAACCCCGAAGAACAGATTGGCGTACTTATCGAAAGCGCTTCCCACGCCAAAACCCAACGCACAATTTTTAATCTAGCGTGGCTTGGAGCTACTAGCTTTGTGGCGCAGAATTAATCTCTAAAAAACTCCACCGCTAAACTATTTGCCGATTCCAAGTCAGGTGCCTTAGACCAATTATTATAGTTTTTAATTCGTCCTTGCCCCGGACCACCATAATAAACATGCTCTCCTCCACTTGGGACTCTTTCCAGCAATGGAATAACTTTAAATTCTCCTTCTCCCTTCCAGCCATTATAGGATTCATGCTGAATTTCGCCAAATCGCATATTAGTAGTTCGACGCAAAATAGCTTCAAAAATTTCCTCTCCCATCTCCCAGCCAAAAATCACTCTTTCATCTAACGGCGCTCCATCTGCCACTTGCCTAAGCACTGGCAAGGCCGCCATATCAAACCCAAATTTTGCCTGATAATGCGAAAGCCCAACTAAACGCATAGCAATCCCAAGCTCTTGCCGCTGTTTCTCCACTTGCAACTCCGGGCAACAATCTACAATCAAATTTATCAATTCTTCTTGAGTGAACAGATGATCAGGAGCTGTTACGCAAAGTTTTTCTCTTCGTACATATTCACTTTGAACTTTCTCCAATCGTTTTGTTATCGGATCCATCGGATGCACTTCCATTTCAAACTCTTTTTCCTTAGCCTCAACCGCATCCATCAACGGCACCCCTTCTGCAAAAGTCTCTGGGTCAACACGACGCATTGCTTTTATCCAATTTGCCGAACTACCTCGTGCAATATCTAGAGCATTGCAAAGCGACAACCAAAAATCTTCTAACTGTGAATTTTCGACATCATCTGGATTATACAAAGTTCGAACAAACGCTGGCACTTTTGTTCGTTGCGCCAATTCCGGAAAAAAAGTTGTACTAGTTTTCATCTGTTCTCTAAACAATTGATCCAAGGCAGTCGACACCGTATCTATGGTAAAATCGGCCCTTTTAGCATGATCAAATTTTTGCAAAATCTCCCAAACCGATCGTTCCAACGATCGCGGAATATTAATACAAGAACCTTGCGGCTCAGGTCGCCGAACGCCTCCTTCTGGGTCTAGGAGCTTCATGTCTTTAGCCGTGGGAGTAAAAATTTGGGGTGAATCTGGGGTAAGCATAAATAATAGATTTTAAATATTAACTTCTTTGCAACTGACGATCTAAATCTTCAACATCCGCTAACACTAAAAGTTGAACTTCTTCTCCATCTTCAGGGATAGACCAATGACTAAACCCTTTTATTGGGTCATCACTAAAATCAAAATGAGTCCTATCATCTCCTTCGTTAATCGGTGTTAAACCAACCAAAGCTAACCCGATACAATCCTCATCCATGCGCCTAATCTGTTCAAAAGATTCCACCACCTCATAATCCATATCCAGTGAATCCAAAACCGAAATTAAACTAAGCCTAGTACTTTCACTACCATCAAACATCTCCTGCTTTGCCCGATCATCTAGCCATTCACCCAAAAAATCATCAGCTCTTTCCGTAACCCCCTCAACTTGCCTTCTTAAATCTTTTTTTACAGATAAAACATTTTCTCTAAGAACCTCCATTACCTGTTCAAGCGTCATCCCATTTGATTCTGGATCATGACCAGATAAAGCATTAACACAATCCGACTTCAAAACCGCCAAATCATTAATAGAAATACTTAAATGACACGTAAAATAATACGTAGCCATAGAAAGCTCATTTGCCTTCGCAGCTCTTTCTAATTCTTCTGTGCTTTGACCAGTATCCATCTCTTCAATCGAATGATCCATCATGGCAATGAACAAATAATCAACCAATTTTTGATAATCCCCTGCCTGCGCCGCGTCTTCATAGTCTTTTCTTAGATGATCCGCTAACACTATCTCTAAAACCGCATTAAGCGAACGCTCCAAAGGCCGACCTTCAGCTCTCCTCATCCCCTCCGATTCCGGACGAGTACCATGTTGAGGTGAATTCAAATTAGACATAAACAATAAAGTTAAAAATTAATTTTGAGTAACAAAACGCTCTTTCATATAACTAGTGTCTGCAAGCACAAAATATCCACTATCTGACGGGTTTTCAGAAATCATCCATCGTAAATGACCTCTAAATCCGCGACGCTGGCTTTCTTTAGTTGGCTTTTCTCCTTCTTCATATTTATTTTCCAGATCAAAATAAGGGCCTTCGTAATCATCTGGACAAGGGACTAAATTACATGTCACGTATTTATCTCCGCCAACCTCCTCAATCCCTTCATTACCTAATACATGTATGCAGTTTACTGCACATTCTGAGCGATCCTCCATAAAATCTATCATCTCATCCCGGCTTATAATATTAATTCCAATTGGCTTATCTTCTGATATCAGCTGACCCAGCCTCTCGCTTTTAGCTTCTCTAAACTCATCTTCATCAAAAGTCTGAACCATAAAATACGTACATTTTGCCTCATCTTTTTCGCTTAAAACCATCATTGGCCAATCCTTATCCTCCTGAACTGACGCCCAAACATCTGGATCCTCCCTTTCATCTCCTTCCGCCTTTCGAACAGGGACTCGAACTCCAATCACATCATTATCTAAATCTTCATCCGTAAACATCCCATCAGCACTATAAGATAATCTAGTCATCTGTGTTTTCCATAAATCAGGCACACCATCTAGCGTAATCAATTCTGGAGACATCCAATCAATTCCCTCAACCCTATGCATTATTCCCTCTAATTGCCGCTTTCGTTCCGCTACTAAATGTGGGCAGTTTTGTTCAATACCGCGAATTTGCGCCTTGAACCATTGTTGTACAAATTGTAGACGTTTTTTCTCATCGTCTTCAACTTTCTTTAATTGTTTATAAAAATCATCCTCGTCTAATTCATCAATATGAACTAAAAAGGCTGTATAAACCTCATCTAAAAATCGGGTAGACTCATTCCAGTCATAAAGGAGGCCTATCGAACCGTTTTCCCCTTCTTCAGAACGAACCCCCAGTTTATCATCTAACCAATCTCTAAAATTATCTCTAAGTTCATTCCAATCAGACTCTTTTCGAACGCCATCAAAAGTATTCTCCGACATATCAACCTTTTTGAACTTAACAGCAACTGAGTCTTGGTCTAGCCATTCCAAAAAATTGCGCTCTAATGAACGTCTTAGGCCGCGAGCAATCGGCTTATCTTGTTTAACGCGTATGCCGCGCTTGGGCAAGGGCCCTTTATCAGGTCCTAACATGGTGGGTGGATGTTAAAATGGACCTCACCATAACGTCATCTTAAGCTTTCTGTCAAGTACGGGGTTGAAAAAAGGGTCAAAATGTGTTACAATAACAGGAGTATAAAGACTCACAAATAACCCTCTCAAACCATGCTAAAACTAAGACCAAAAAAAATTGAAATTAAATCTGGGAATACCTGGATTGCAGTGCTGCATGAAGACACTGCGCACAAACTAGACCTTCACCCTGGTGATCGTATTGAACTTATTGTTGGTAAAGGAAAAAATAAACAAGAACTAAACGCCATCCTAGATATCTCCGAAGATCACCTACTACGCGACCAAATCGGATTATTTGCTGAAACCTGGAAAAAACTAGGTGTTAAACGTGGTGATAAGGTTACTGTAAATCGCACCTCTAAACCAACTTCTGTTATTTATATTCGCGAAAAACTACTTGGAGCCAAATTAAGTGAGAAAAAAATTGATGAAATTGTGAGGGATGTGGTGGCAGAAGACCTTTCTTCTGTGGAAATGGCTTATTTTGTATCTGGAGCCATGATTCATGGATTAAACGACCGCGAAACTGTTTATTTGACCAAATCGATTGTAAAACACGGAAGTAGGTTAAATTTTGGAAAAGGAAAAATCGTGCTGGATAAACATTGTATTGGTGGAGTTCCGGGGAACCGAACCACTATGGTAATTATTCCGATTTGTACTTCGCTAGGACTTACTATGCCCAAAACTTCTTCTCGGGCTATTACCTCTCCAGCTGGAACCGCTGACACTATGGAAACCTTGTGTGAAGTGGCTATCGAGGCTGATGACCTCATGCGTATTGCCAAGAAAACTGGTGGATTTATTGCCTGGGGTGGTGGAGTTGATCTCGCCGCTGCGGACGACAAGATGATTAAAGTTCGTCACCCTCTAAGTCTTGATCCGCAAGGAATGTTACTCGCCTCTATTATGGCTAAGAAATTTTCCGCTGGATCAAACCACGTTCTAATTGATATTCCGGTTGGTGATCAGGTTAAAATTAAACGCAAAAAAGATGGCATGCAGCTTAAAAAACGGTTTGAAAACATTGGAAAAATGCTTGGTATGAAAGTAAAAGTTATTCTTTCTGATGGTGAAGAACCTATTGGACGCGGAATTGGACCATCTCTAGAAGCTGTTGATGTGCTTGCCACTCTTCGTGGCGATTCTGGTGGATCACAAGACTTACGCGACAAGGCAGTCTACATGGCCGGAATCTTGCTAGAAATGTGTGGAAAAGCCAAAAAAGGACAAGGAGAAGCTATGGCCGAGGCCCAACTAGACTCGGGTGCTGCCTATGAAAAAATGATTGAAATTATCGAAGCTCAAGGAAAGAAAACACTTAATCCAAAAGTTGGACGACTCAAAAAAGATGTCAAAGCCGATAAATCTGGAAAAGTATCACATGTTAATAACAAAATGATAGCTCGCGTAGCTCGCATGGCTGGCGCTCCTAAATCTGCTGGAGCCGGTATTTGGCTCGAGAAAAAACTTGGCGACAAAGTCAAAAAAGGAGACGTGCTATTTACCATCTATTCAGACAGCGCTGAAACCATGAAAACCGCGGTTAAATTTGCGGAAAAAGACAAACCTTACACTATTAAATAAACCTTATGGAGACATTAAACTTAGAAGAAACTGTTGCTAAAATTAAAAGCCTAGAAATTCAAGGAGCGGAGCGCATTGCGCGCGCCGCAGTCAAAGCTTTTGCCTCTAAACTTGCAGAAGGCGCAGATCATGCTGCTCTCGAAGCCGCTAGCGCTGATCTTATGGCGGCGCGCGCAACCGAACCAGGACTACGCAACGCTCTGAAATTCTGCCTATCTAACTACCAAGAAAACCCAAACATCACCGAAGAAGTGCTCTCCTATTTCAAAGATTCCAAACTCAAAATTTCTGAATACGGTGCCAACAAAATTCACGATGGCATGGTGGTTATCACCCATTGCCACTCCTCTACTGCTGAAGGCTGCATTATCAAAGCCTGGGAAGATGGCAAACGTTTCACTGTTTACAACACTGAAACTCGCCCTCGCTACCAAGGCCGAATCACGGCTGAGGCCATTACCTCGCACGGCATTCCAGTCGAACATTTTGTAGATTCTGGTGGTCGTATGGCCATGCGTGAAGCTGATTTATTTTTATTTGGCTGCGACTCACTCTCCGCCGAAGGAAAAGTAATTAACAAAATCGGCACTCGCCAAATGTTAGAGTTTGCCAATAAATACGATGTACCAGCCTACACCTGCACCAACTCCTGGAAACTCAACCCCGAAACCGTGTTTGGCATCGAAGAAGAAATCGAAGAACGCGACCCCGCCGAAGTCTGGCCCGATGCTCCAAGTGGCGTAAAAATTCACAATCCTGCCTTTGAAATTTCCGATCCCGACGATATCAACGGCGTTATTTGCGAGCTTGGAATTTTCAAAACAGAATCACTTATAACAGAGGTCAAAAACACCTACCCCTGGATGTTCTAGCCAGCGCGAAAACAAAAACAAAATGAAACTCATCGTTCCCTCCCTAAAATACAAAGACAGCTTTCTTAATGCTCTTGTAGAATTTGAAAAAACTTCCGAGGCCGGATTCTGGAAATTCCCAGACGAAACTCCCCGCACCATCGAAGCTTATGTGGAACGAATCATAAACCACGCCACAGGCATTGATCTTCCTGCTAACTGGGTTCCTTGCACATCATATTGGCTCATAGATAACGGCCGTTTTGTTGGGCACATCAACATTCGCCACCGCTTAAACGATTTTTTAACCAACGTCGCCGGCCATATCGGTTATGCCATTCGTCCTTCAATGCGTCGCCAAGGTTACGGGACTGCCATTCTCAAACTAGCTTTGCCAAAAGCCGCTGGCCTCGGACTTGATCGTGTTCTTTTGACCTGTGACGAATCCAATCCTGCCTCTCGCAAAATAATTGAACGCAACAACGGCATCTACAAAAACTCTTTTGAGCAAAAAGGAGACCTTCCCACAAAATTACGATTTTGGATAGAATTATAGAATGTCTCTATGTGCTATACCGCAGCCTAGATTTGACATGTGGATTTAGCGCAACCTGAAATCATTTTATACCTGTCAAGCTAGGCTCCTATCGCAAAAATCAAAAAATAAATAACCCGTAGGTCTACGGTCAAATGTTGTGTGATTCGAGTAAATTTAATTTAACATTCTTAAAATCCCTCCATAATAGGAGGTTACGTTTGACACGACACGATTCCAACAGGTTCATTTATGTCATACGAGTCAAGCTATCCCATTTGCGCAAATAGTCATACTACCCAGTCCTCTCCCCCCATGCTAAAATACGTGCATGCTCACCGACCAAGATCACAAAGTCCTCAAAAGACTCATCGAAATAGCGCCTAACTCTACTTGCCTCCGTGCTAGTGTTGCCTCCATTTTAGCGAATGAAAACGAAATCCTTCTCGAATCGCATAACAACACCCTCCCAAAATTCGACTGCAACAAAATCGGCTGTATTCGCGATGTTCGCAACATCCCATCAGGTTCAAATCGCGAAATTTGTTATGGACTTTGCGCTGAACAATACCTCATCGCCAAGGCAGCAAAAGACCAAATCCCAACCAAAGGAACAACCATTTACGTTACCACTCACCCGTGCCGAATTTGTGAATGCCTGATTGTTTCAGCTGGAATTAAACGCGTGGTCTATGTGCGTGGTTATCCTGACGTTCTCCCTCAATACGACCCGTTCAAAAAACATGACGTTGAACTAATTCACGCCAAAGAATACGACGCCCTACCAAAACCTTTTGACGTTTAATAAGTAATTTCATACACCTTGGTGTCAGACACAACATAAAGTCGGCCCGCTTCTTTGTCAGCGTAAATATCCTTGAGTGATTCCTCCACATCAAGAACATACTGACTATCGTAAACCAAGTTACCGGTACGAGAATCTTTGTTAAATATCAGCACACTAGAATTCGCTGCATCCAAAATAAACACCTGGAACATTTCAAATTCAGTGTACACCTTAGTAGCACCGCTTAAATCTGAAGTTGGAGAATTTTTAATC
The DNA here is from genome assembly GCA_963980845.1 of uncultured Candidatus Peregrinibacteria bacterium. GTDB lineage: Bacteria > Patescibacteriota > Gracilibacteria > UBA1369 > UBA12473 > JABJMC01. Next base: position 16,916 of record CAXCBS010000013.1, read on the forward strand.
TGATATTCATAAAATTCACCACTAGAAAGCATTGGCAAACCACCATCATCACTCAGCACAAAAATACTACCATCAATAGCCATAGAAAGACCTCCTGATACACTGGTGCCATCCGTAATATAAGCATCAGCCCCACTGTATCCACTACGCTGCTGATAATAACGCCAAATCTTATTTTGCTCAGAATCAAGCAAGTAAATTCGGTTGTTATAAATCTCTAAATCAACCGCTGAATGCCAAGCCCCATCATCTGTATCAACAAACGAAAATTGGTCATCTTTAAATTCAATAATCCGGTTTGATTTAGTTAAAAACAAAATCGATTCATCCTCTTCAAAATAAGCCGCATCAATCACCACTTCATCCGGA
>CAXCBS010000014.1:0-16800 GCA_963980845.1 uncultured Candidatus Peregrinibacteria bacterium
GCATTCTTTGATGCGTAGATTGTGAAGTCCGGTTAAAGTTGTTTTGCCAGGGGCAAAAGCAGCCACTACAGCTAGGGTCATGGCCCCGTCTGGGAATGAGTTAGCGTTTATTTGGCCAAGCGGTTTAAGTTGCGTGGGGCCGGTTATGGTGATGCCGGTTTCGTCTTCTGTTACTTGGCAGCCCATTTGCTCTAAATGATCTAGAATTTGGATGTCTGGTTGCAGTGTTTTACGTGATAAATTAGCCACGGTTATGGTTTTTCCAGTGATGGCAGCGAGGCCAAAAAAGTAGGTGGCACTTGAGGCGTCAGCTTCGATAATTAAATCTGTTGGTTGGTAATTTTGGTGGGGGATTTGAAAGTAGGAAAATTGTTCACGTTCGCCAAGTTGTACACAAAATTTGTTCATTAAATCAAGTGTCATGTCGAGGTATGGTGCAGAGGTTGTTTCGCCTTCGATGTGAATACTAAGTCCGTCTGGTAAAAGAGGCGCTAGAATCATGAGTGCGGAGATATATTGGCTACTGTTTTTACCTGTTATATGAGTTTCGGATCGTATTAATGGTGAGCCTTGAATTGTTAGTGGGGGACAGCCGTTGGGGCTGATAATGTTAGCTCCTAACTCAGAAAGGGCATCAATTAAATCTTGCATTGGGCGTTCTTTCATTCGTGGATCGCCGGTAATAACACTTAAAAATGATTGATGAGCAAGAATTGCGGTTAAAAACCTTACCGCTGTGCCGGCATTGCCAAGTTGTAGTGGGCCAAAAGGGGTGCTCCAATTATGTGGGGCATCAATAGTTGCGGTGTCTCCGTTTAAGGTGATTTTGACTCCTAGGTTTTGCAATGCCTCGATCATAACGTGCGTGTCGTCGCTGAGTAAACAGCCTTGAAGGGTGCTTTGCCCTGGGGCTAGCGCGGCCATTAATAAGGCGCGATTGGTGTAGCTTTTGGAGCCGGGAATAGTGATTGTTTGCGTCATAGAACCGCTTTTACATCTTGTTCGGTAATGGTGTGGATTATTTTAGGTGTTCCAGGCCGTTTTAACAGAGTAAACGTATAAGTTTCACCTTGATTTTTTTTGTCTCTAGATAGTGCCTTTAAAATTGGTTTGCGGTCGATTTTGGCTGGGATGTGGGTGGGAAGTTTGAGGAGTTTTAAAAGTTCTTCAATTCGTTCGCAGTTTTTGGGAGAAAGTATTTTTTTGTCGACTGCTAAACGGTTTTCAAGATTCATGCCAATGGCAATGGCTTCGCCGTGATTTAAATTGTAATGGGAAGCATGTTCAATGGCGTGACCAATGCTGTGGCCATAGTTAAGGATCATGCGTAGCCCTTTTTCAAGTTCGTCTTTTTCTACCACTCGACCTTTTACACGGCAGGATTTTACAAGTAATTGCGTGATGGTTGTGGTGTGAGCAGCAAGTGCTTTTTCAGATTGTTTTTTAAGAATTTTAAGAATGCTTTTGTCAGCGATGAGTCCGTGTTTAACAATTTCGGCTAAGCCGTTTCGAACCTGTTTTTTGGATAAAGTGCTTAGAACCTGCGGATCGATGTAGACTTTTTTAGGTTGAATAAAGGCTCCAATTAGATTTTTCCCTCCGGTGAGGTCCACCCCAGTTTTTCCGCCAATGCTGGAATCAGACATGGCCACCAGGGTGGTGGGAATTTGAATATAAGGAATGCCTCGCATGTACATGGAGGCGACAAAGCCAGCAATATCACCAGTGACTCCGCCGCCTAGGGCAATCACGCAACTTTTGCGATTGTGCCCTAACTGAACCATTTGGTTGGTTAGTTTTTCCACGGTTTTTAAGGTTTTGTGACGCTCACCAGCCTGAAAAGAGATCATAGTGGCGTCCAAACCTTTTTCGCGCATTAATTTAAGCAGTTCTTTACCATACAATTTTTTTACATTTGTATCGGTAATTATGCAGTATTTTTTGCCAAACTTGTGCTTTTTGATGTCTTCTGGAATGCGGTGAAAACAACTAGGTGCAATCAACAGAGAATACGAATGATCTAAGTATTTTCTGAGTTTAATCCGCTCGGCAAAACGTTTAAAAGCAGGCATAACAAATAAAATTAAATAGTGCGATTAACTGCCTCAGCAATCGGTTTTAAGTTTTTCATGATTGGAGTGAACATTTTCGGAGTTAATGATTGATCTCCATCAGAGAGAGCTTCTTCTGGTTTGGGATGAACTTCGATCATTAAACCATCAGCACCAGCGGCAATTGCAGCCTTAGAAACTGGTTCAACTAGACTGCGACGTCCAGTGGCATGACTAGGATCAACGATTACTGGTAGGTGAGAAAGCTCCTTAAGAAGGGGTACAGAATTAATATCTAGTGAATTGCGGGTTTCGGTTTCAAAAGTACGAATACCACGTTCACAGAGCATAACTTCATGATTTCCTTCGGACATGATGTATTCAGCAGCAAGCAAGAATTCCTTGATTGTGTTGCTCATTCCACGTTTAAGCAAAACTGGACGTTTAGTCTTGCCAACTTCTTTTAGAAGATTGAAATTTTGCATGTTACGCGCTCCGATTTGGAGGATGTCAGCGTATTTAGCGACCAAAAGCACATCGCGGGTGTCCATAACTTCGGTAACAACGCCTAATTTGTGTTCGTCAGCGTTTTTGCGAAGTAGTTTTAAGCCGTCTTCGCCTAAGCCTTGGAAAGAGTATGGGCCAGTGCGAGGTTTGAAAGCACCGCCACGCAAAATATTAGCACCAGCTTTTTTAACAGCTTTGGCTGAGGCAGCCATTTGGGCGGGTGTTTCGACGCTACAGGGTCCGGCCATGACAATAATTTTCTTGCCACCGATTTTAATGCCATTAATAGAAATAGTAGTGTCTTCTTGCTTAGTCTCACGTGAGGCAAGAGTGTAGGGACGTAAAACTGGCATAACCTTGCTAACACCGGGGAATGAATTTAGATGACGTACATCGAGTGAGCGTTCGTCGCCAATAACAGCGATTACAACTCGTTCAGTCCCAATTAAAGGCATTGGTTGGAGGTCTTTGGCTCGCATTTCCTCCATAATGGTTTGAACCTCCTTGTCTGGAGCATTCTTTTTCATCACGATAATCATATTAGTTGAGTTTAAGTGATTATTAGTAGTTTTAGGGGGATGGCCTTTTTTAGCGGCAATAAAGACAAGTCCGTCGAGTATTATTTACATTCGCCTGGGGGCGAAAAATAAGTTCTTTATGACGCGGTTTTGAGTTTAACATGGCATTTGTTGTTAAAGAATATATTAAAAAAAACTTTCCTTGCGCGTCGCGTAGAAAGTTTTGTGAGAAGTGCTAGATCAAACTTTCCTTACGACGTAAGGGTAAAGTAATAAAAATAACTAAAATTCCAGCTTGGAGAGCTGTTTTTTCGCGGAACACGAGAATTTAGGTTACCTGTAATCATAGCGAGACCAGTATGTCAGCTAAGTTTATTTGTGTCAAGGTGGAAGGTTGCGCCTCAGGTTAATATGTGTTATAATTAAGTAATGCGAAAGTTAAATATAAATCTAAACGTGAATTTACTAAGACTACTTCCTTTCATCTTATATACAGCCTGGACCGGGACTGCTTACTGGGCGGTCCACCATGTCATGAGGTTGGCGAGTAATGTGCAGATTTCAAATGCTGATCATTTCTTGATTATTTGTCCGGTTTTGATGGTGTTTTTTCTAACGATATTTGAATGGCGTGGCGGTGATTATAAGATTAAAAAATGTTTAGGTCCGCTGGTGTTGTCATTTATGTTTTTGGGTGGAGCCGCTCTTAGTTTGCTGGCACTCTGGATTAAGTTTGATACGATTTATTTTGTGCCGTTTAATTTTTTGTTTGCAGCTTTTACTGTCTCGAGCTTGTTTATGTTTTTCCCGCGGTATTTTTTAAAAAAGCATGTTAAGGGATTATCCTTGTTTGGTGCTTTTTATGCGGTGGGACTAGCGGTGTTGCTTGGAGCTCAGTTTTTCTGGACAGAAATAGCGGCCGTGATTTTAAGTGCTTTGCAGTTTGGATTTGGTTATATTTCGCCAGTATTGCAGGTTATGCCAGAGATGGGTGTGGTGGCTATGTATGATTTTAATGTATTTATTGGTCTTCCTTGTATTGGAATTACGTCGTTTTTGTTGTTTTGGGCTTTTTACGGGGGATATGGAGCTTCAGAATGGGGGAAACGTTCTTTAAATGTGACTAATTTTGCGATTTTGTTTGCAGTGGGACTTATGCTGCTTTTCCTTTTAAATATTTTACGAATAGGACTCCTGGTTTATATTGGTGCTACTTATTCACCAGAATTTGCCATGAATGCTTTTCATGAGTTTGCTGGGTTTGCGATTTTTATATTGTTTACGTTTCCGTATTTTCTGGTAACTCGTCGGTGGATTGTTCAGAGACAACGAACGATTCCTTTGCCAGGTTAAAAAAATCGTCAGGGCTGTATTTTTGAGTAAAAGTGAACTCTCCATTTGGAAGGAGTTTTACTTCTATAACTGGGAGGACTGTGTCGTAATAAACAAGACGCAAAAGTTCATTATCTTCCGGAGTTTTTTCTTTAACAGTAAGAGTATCGATTCCTGGATAATTAAAACTAAAACTCCAGTTATTTTGAGTGTAACTGTTTTGCATGGTCATAGTTTCTAACTCTCCTAACATGGAGGCGTTGAGATTGTCTGAGCAGCCTAAAAGAAATAGGACGGTGAGGGCAAGCAGGGAGAGTTTGAGGAGGTTCATGAGATTATTTTAGCATGGGATAAGATAATAAAACAAATTTGGGTGAGGGGTTGTCTTGGGCTATAATTCACGCATGCTAATAGACACTCATTGTCATCTGACGTTTAAGGATTTTCGCGGACAAGTGGAAGAAGTTTTGAAACGCGCGGAAAAATGTGGAGTGCGACAATTGGTTGCCGTGGGAGTGGATTTAGAGGATTCGCTTAAAAATTTGGAATTGGCGCAGAAATACGAAAATGTTTTTGCTACTCTTGGGGTGCATCCAAGTGATGCCAGTAAATGGGAAGATCGGGCGCTTCAAGTTTTTTTGGAAAAGATTCGAGAAGGATGGGATAAGAGGGAGAAAAATGTGGTGGCAATAGGGGAGATTGGGTTGGATTATTATCATATGAAGGCGCCACGTGAGGTGCAGAAAGAAGTTTTTCGAAAGCAATTACAATTTGCGCGAAAAGTGCAGCTGCCGGTGGTGGTTCATTCACGGGATGCTTTTGAGGATGTTTTTGAGATATTAGAGGAGGAGATGATGGAGTCTGTGGTTTTTCATTGTTTTGCCGAGGGGCGCAAGGAGGCGGAAAAGATTTGGGCGAATGAATGGCATACGTCGTTTACCGGTACTGTGACTTATGAGAAAAATGAAAATTTGCATGAGGTGGCGGCTATGTGTCCAGATGAATTGTATTTTCTTGAGACAGATGCGCCTTTTTTAACGCCCCAAAAATACCGTGGAGAGCGCAATGAGCCGGCCTATGTTGTTGAGGTGGCCAAGATGATGGCAGAGCTTCGTGGGCAGTCGCTAGATCAAGTTGAGTGGCAAACTACTAAAAATGCAGAGTCGTTCTTTGGGTTGCCGCGGATTGAGGGTTAGCGTTTTTGGAAGGGGTAAAGAAGGGGAGGGGGTTGCTTTTTTGCGTATAATATGTTATGATTAAATAATTTAAAACTAAAATAATGAAAGATTTTCAAAAACAAATTAGGAAATTCACATGTGTTAGTGATGAAACTAAATCAAAAATCATAGCTCATTTTTCTGATTTAGATGAGGGAAAACAGAGTAAAATTATTGAAATTTTGACTGAAGGTGAACTTATGAAGGATGAAAAAGAAGAAAAGCACGATAAAAGAAAGCTCGAACATGTTGAAAAATATGTTGATCAAGTTATGGAATTTAAACGAGGTTATGTAAGAGATACTCTGAAAAATATAGAAGAAAATGATAGGACTAGAGATGAGAAGATCGCTGATAATTTATTAAATACAATTTAATTTTAATAGTATGTTTACATTTAATTATTTATTTACAAAAAATAGCTTTCTAGATAAAAACAGATTTGTGTTTTTGAATGAATCTGGTCCTACCGGTCCTGAGCCTGGGCCAACTGGACAGGAAGTTGGCCCGACCAGTCCTGAAAGTCCAGAAGGAGGGACTGTAGATCAATATAAAAATAACTTGAAGAAATTGGAGGCGAAGGTTTCCTCTTTAGAATCAACGCTTGAAGGTTTTGAGCAAGAATTAGACGCGATGGAAGACTCTGAATCATTAGGATCTGTTAGAAATTCACTAAATACTTTTTCTGAAAAGTTTTATACGGAAAAAAGAGATATAGAAGGTGATTTTGATGAATTTGTTGATGAATTAGACTCTGATTTAATGATGAAAATTATGGAAGAATTTGGAAATTCAGAAGGGGGAGGGGATATTGCTTTAAATGTTATTAAAGGGCGTGTGCCTGAGAAAATGGAAGGAGAGGGCGTGGCGGCTGGGCCGACAGCTAGAGGAGATGTTCAAGTGACAGTAGAACAGGCTGAAGGATCGATAGATGAGGAGCCACCGGATGAATCAGTAGAGGTTCCAGCAGAGGCGGCGGCAGAGGATCAGTCAGAGGAGCTAGAAGCTGAGCAGCCAGAGGCTCCAGCAGAGGATCAGCCAGAGGAAGATTTAAAAGAAGATAGAAATCAGTCATATTTAGATGCTTTGAACAGAGGTTTAGATCAAGAGGATATATATAATGAAATCAGATCACAGCTTGAGACGCAGTTTCCTGGAGTGTCAGTAGGAACACCTTATATTATAGATGGTGTAAATAGGAACGATAATTCGGTGGAAATTGGCGCAATTATTCCTTTTCAGATTGAGGGGGATGATAGAAATCTTGTGACAAATGTGAAGGTTTCTCAAGTATATGATGTAAATCCGGAGGTTGATAGAATTCCCGATCTTGTGGATCAACATGGCCCAGAAATGATGGAGAGAGCTTTAGAGATTGCTCCTAGTGAAATTCAGAGGAATTTAGAAGCATATGATCGATATACTAGCGCAGAAGCTGAAGGGGCAGAAGTTGCAGAGGAAACAGATGTAAAGGATGCAGAGATTTTAGCCGATAGAGCAGCAAGATTTGGGCAAAGGGGTAAAAAAAGAAGGCGAAACTAAAAACGCGCAGTCGTTCTTTGGGTTGCCGCGGATTGAAGGTTAGGCGCGGCTGCGTTTTTGTCCTCTGCCTCGTCTTTTTTTAGCACGATTTTTTGGGCTGGTGCGGCGTTTTTTCTTCTTTTTAGAGGGGAGATCGACTCCCATTTGATCAGCAAACAGTCTAGTCATTTTGGATTCACTATTCTTGATCCATTGTTCTAGGCGGTCAACGGTTTGATGAACTAATGGGAAAACTGATTCAATAAAACACATTTTGACTAAACGAAGCACTTTTTTGAGGTTGTAGTTGCGATCGTTATTAGGAGATTGGCGGGATTCTTTGCTTTCAAAAGTAGAACGTGGCATAACTTGAAATTCAAAATTGATCCCAGGATCTGGTTTAACTATTCCTAGTCGTTCTTCTTCTTCCTTTTCTTCTTTAGTTTTTGATTCAATTTTTCCATAGACTTTTACAACGCGAAATTTAAAAGATTTTGGCTTTTCAGAATTATCATCTAATTTTTGTTCATCAACGCAAAATTCACCTGGAATAAGGTCTTCCTTGTTTTTGGTGCGGAAATTGAGTCCAGCGGATTCTCCAGCTTTGATAGCTGTTTCACGTAAAATTGCGCGTGAATGCTCTCTGTGTTCTTCGTCTTCGCTGTCAATATCTTCTTCGGTTATGTCCCACATTACGGCGCGACCACGAACCATATCAGAAATTTCCTCAATATCTAAGGTTGGGTCATCCATGATTTTCATAACCCAGGAACGGGCACTTTTGTAGTTGATTTTATCAAACCAAACTCGTTGTGGCTCATGCCCATTAAGGGGCATGTGGATTATTTCAAAATCACCTATTTTAGATTCTCCTTCGTTTCGAGTAACATTTCCGGCTTTATTTAGATGAAGGGCTTCGGATTCTGAGGGTTCCTGTCCTTCAAACATTTTTTGTCCAAATTCGAATTTTAGCGGGTCAATCATATCTCGAATTTTTTCAAATAAGGGGTTTTGCTGAACTAGAAAAAAGTAATAAGTTAAATAGGCTAGGGTTTGAGCGATATTTGCTTTTTTGAGGTTTGGTTGACCTTCAAAATCGTTTATTACATAGTCCAGCATGTCAAAAAGTGACATGCATTCTAAGTCTAGTCCGACATGAATGTGGACTTGATCTCCTTTAATCTTGGCATTTTTTTGCCCCATGGAGAGTTCTTGGCCCATGGCTTCATAAGCTTTGAGAGCATTACGTTTGGCCCGGGTTAGTTGACGATTGATTTTGTCGAGATCTCCTAAGGCTTCTTCTTGATCAATTACTCCTAGCATAATGAGAAGTTCAGTATTGGCGTCCTTGCGAGAAATTTCTTCAGCGTTAATAGCGGCGCGTAAATCGCGGACTGTGTGGCGAACTTGGCGGGTGCTAACTCTTTTTGTAGGATCGGTTAACGAAGCGCGAATAAGTTCGTGTTCATCAAAATTTTCTAGGTTTTTTTGAATAGTAAGGCGAACTGCATTTCGAATTGCGGTTTGGGCCGAGCTAATGTCTTCGTGAAGAGGTTTTTCTTCTGATTCTGGGAGGTGATTGATTATCCATTCGGCAATTTCTTGAATTCTTTGAGTAACGTATGTTTGGTCAGAATGAAGAGGGTCTAGCGCTAAAATGTTGCGGTCGGTAATGGTTGGGTCTGAGTGGTGTATTTCGGGAGCATTTATTGGAGTAATTCCACGTAGTAAAAAAGCATCGTATAAATAGTTAGCTTTGATATCTGGAGGAATACTAATATCTGAGTGACGGAATAATTCACGAATGCGGTTTACATCATCTTCGATTCGATCTTCGACAAGTTCTTTTTCTAATTCAGTGAGCCCTTCGTAGGCTGGGGATAAATCAACCGAAAAACCTTCGCCAGTAACACCTTTAGCTAAAGGTGACATGGCTAGACGAGAGAGTCTAGTGGTTGGAAGCGCTGGAGTGTTTTTAGACATTCCTAAAGCGGGTGATTTATTCAAGGAGGTCATTGTAGGATATTTTGATTATTTTGTCAACCCTGAAATAACCTGGTGGAGGAGGTTTTTAATCGGGAGGACGGTGAGGTTGGCTTTTTGGGCTGCTTTTTCGCGGTCAGCGTAGCGGAAACCTTTGCGAATTTCTCCAGATAGTCCAAGTTCACCGCAGGCGACAAGTTTTTCTGGGAGTGGGAATTTTTTATGAGAAGAAAGGATGGCTAGGCAGACAGCTAGATCAATGGCCGGGTCTTTTACCTTGAGTCCGCCAACCACATTTACATAAACATCGTGCTGGCTGAGGTCGATTTTGGCATGTTTTTGGAGTACGGCGATCAGGAGTTGTAAGCGATTTAAATCAAATCCAGAAGTGGCGCGTTTAGGATATCCAAAATGGCTTTTGTTGGTTAAAGCTTGGATTTCGATAATCAACGGACGCGATCCTTCGATCGTTACGGTTAAGCAGGATCCGATGGGTTTTTCTTGGCGGTTTTCGAGGAAGGCTTTGGTGGGGTCTGGCACCTCTTTTAATCCGGTGCTGGTCATTTCAAACAAGCCAACTTCGTTAGTAGAGCCAAACCTGTTTTTAATGCCGCGTACTAATCGTAAATCATGGTAGCGATCTCCTTCTAAATAAAGAACAGTGTCAACTAAGTGTTCGAGAGTTTTGGGGCCGGCTAAGTTGCCACCTTTGGTAACGTGAGAGATGATAAGTAGGGGAATGCCAGACTGTTTGGCAAAGCCCATAAGTTCTTCGGTACAGGCCCGAACTTGTGAAACTCCGCCTTGCAAGCCGGTAATCTCGCTACTGGAGATAACTTGGATGGAATCAATAATTACAAAGTCTGGTTTTTCTTGTTTAAGAGTGGCCAAAATGGGTTCAAGTAAGGTTTCGTTAAGTAAGAATAAATTCTCGGTTTTGATGTTGAGTCGTTTGGCGCGACGGGCAATTTGGTCAACAGACTCTTCGCCAGAAACAAGTAAGACTTTTTTGTTGTCCCCAGTGAGTTTGGCGGCTAATTGAAGGGTGATGGTGGATTTGCCAATTCCAGGTTCGCCACCAAGTAAAATTAAGCTGCCTTCTACGATTCCACCACCAAGTACGCGATCGAATTCAGCGATGTTGGTAGAGATGCGATCAAACTTTTGTGAGGCTTGTGAGAGGAGAGTGGGAGTTGGCGCTTTTATTGATCGTTGTTTGCGTTCTTTTTTTGCGGTTTCATTAGATACTACATCTTCAATAAAACTGTTCCAGGCGTCGCATGAGGGGCATTTGCCTGCCCAATTAGAGCTTTCGTGTGAGCATTTTTCGCAGATGTAGATGGTTTTGAGTTTCATGTTTGACGGTAATTTGTGCCGCTTAGTATAGCATATTTGTTGCGCTAAAAATAATTTTCACTTGGCTAGTGGCGGATTTTTTGTTAAAGATGCTTTGGGTCAGTAGCTCAGGGGCAGAGCAGTCGGCTCTTAACCGAACGGTCGTGGGTTCGATTCCCACCTGACCCACCATTTCTTTTTGGAGGAGTGGGATTTAAGCCATTGCCTCTGCTAGTACCATGCCCACGCGGCTTCGTTGATCAATGTTGATGAGTATAACAGGTTCGCCAAGGCGAGTGCGGCTGGCTTCTAAAACAAGATCACCGCGGTCTACGTGAAGTTCTGGGGGAACCATGTGCGCCCGGCTTTGCCAGGGTATTTCGTCGTGTGGTCCAAAAATTGCTATTTTTTCTCCCTGGGTGGCTTGTTCAATGCGGTCGCGTAAGTCTCGGATTCCAAAAACATCTTCAGCCATAAAAACTTGCTCTAAATCTTGCAAGGCCAGGCCTTGGCTAATTCGTTCGTAGTCTTGTAGCGTATCTAAAAAAGGCATTTTAAGGTTGGGAGGGTTACGCAGGGGATTATAGCATGGTTTTTTCTTGGAGAAGTCCAGGGGATGTGTTAGGGTGCCTTCCTTATTTAATTTTAATGCAAGCAGGAACAGAGTTTTATACCGGGGCGATGTATGGAGTTTTGGATGCTATTCAAAACGGCCATGTTAATGCCGAAACAGATCATTATCATAGAAATGAACCTTTGGTGCACGAAGATTTAGATCATGTTTCGCGGGCTTTGATCGAAACTGGTCACGAGCCGTTGGTTCGGATGATTTTAGGGAAAGCGGGGGAGGATGATTATTGTGTTTTTTCAGAAGTTGTGAATGGTTATTTGCTTGCTGGACAGTTTGATATGGTGGTAGCGACGCTTAAAAAACACCCCGGGAAGCATGTTCATTTTCAGGTGACTGAGTTTATGGATAAGTTAATTGAAGCTGGAGTTGAAGATCAGTTAATTCTTGATTTTGCAGATTACCTTAAGCCTAAAGGGAAGAAAAAGGAAAGATATAGTTCGTCTGATGGGAGTTTTTATTTTAGAGAGTTGATAAAAAAGCTCTGGAACGCAGGCAGAGATGATTTGGCTCAACAGATAATGGAAAAGTATATTAGAAAAAAAGAAAGACCGTTTTTTGTGATGCTTTATCGTCTTATACATGGAGAGAATGTTGAGCCGCAAGAAATAGCGGAAATGTTTGAAACTTATTGTCCGTTGGCGCCAAAACGAGATAGAGGATTTCATTATTGGGATATGAAAAAGAAAATTACAAAGGTTGTGTTTTTCTTTTTAGGGGGATTGGGACAGATGGAGATTTCGCCATATTTAGGGAAAGTTGCTTTAGAAGCATATAAAATGAGGAAACAAAGTGATCAATTTGATTGGGGAGTTAGTGGGACGTATGAGTTTGAAGCAAGAATTAGAAAAGAATTATTAGAAAGAGGTGATTTTGATGGCGCTCAGGAGTTTGCGGATGCCACGGATTGTACTTGGGGCAAGGCAGAGGTTGCTAGAGCCCGAATGGATCATGTGATTGGATTGGGAGACGCGGAAGCGCATCGTGAAGTGTTAGAAACAGTTTTAAGAGTAAAAGATGAAAAAATTGAAGGGATTATTGAAAGGGATGATAAGATTCAGTGTGAAGCCGATATCCCTGCCAAAGCGTCATGGACTAATCGAATTTATTATTATGAAGAACGCTCTGAGCAAGATGCAGAGCGAGCTGTGTTTGAATTAATGCATGGTACTCCAGAGCAAGCTCAAGTTTATATTGATCGGATGATTGCGACCGTAGAGCAAATAGGTGTCCCTCCGGGATCTTTAGAGGATTGTCCAGTGAAACATCAGAAAACTTTACGTAAGAGAAAGTTAGGTGAAAAAAGATCTTTAAGAGAGCGTTTTTTGAGGGCTGGGTTATTAGATAAATTGCCTCAAAAAGATGGATGGAGTGATAAAATTGGAGCAACAGCAGGACAACGAGAGGCTTCAAGGGAGAGAAGTCGGGCTTTAAAAAAAGAACGCGCCGAATGTCAGAATATAGATTGGCAAGATAGTTGGAGGCAGGCAAATGTGGCTAAAACAGAGGTTGTTCGAAAGGCCTTACAGCAAGGTCCTGATCAAGCGATTGCCGCTTTAAAAGAGCAAATTAATTTTAGGTCTGATGATAATGATTGGGCTAATGGGGTGATGATTTTGGAGGCTCATCCAGACAAGTTTACGGAATTGAATGAGTTATTAAGTAAAGATTATTTTGAAACAGGTTATGAATGGAAATGGAGAGGTTCTCATGATGGAATGGTGAAGTTTTATATGGATGGTAAGCGTTTGGGCGTCGTAGGAGAAGTTGAGTGGAATGCATTGTTTGAAAAATGGAGAAATGCGAGACGGGTTTATGATTCTGGTGATCGTCCGCTTCCACGGGATGCGGTTTTGGCTATGGTTCATGGTTTTCTTGAGGATGGGGATTGGCCAGAAGCAATAAGATATTATCGAAAAGCTCAAAAAATTGATGTGGATCGACGGACACGAATGGAATGTTTGGCTCATTTGATTAGAGCATCTGTGGCGGCCATGCCAGATGAAGAAAAATCTGGAGCAGCGGTTTTGTTTAAAGATGGACAAACATTGGAGGGCGCGACTCCTCGGCAACAACTTGAATATTGGAATAGCAAAGTGGAATGGGCGTTAATGGAGGGAAATCAGGAAGATTATGATGAGGCGTATGAAGCGTTAATGAGTTTTCTGGAGACTCCGCCTGGGGTTCAGGTTTGGACACGGTTAATGATGGCTGGTAGTTTTCGATCTCCGCATCAGAAAAAAGACGCACTTTTAGAGGCGCATGGTTTACATAGAGAATGCGCTGAGGCGCGATGGAATATTGTTCACGCCATGATTGACCATGAAATTCCAGGAGCAGTGGCTATGCCAGAAATTAAGAGCAAAGATACTCCTTTTGAAGTGGTGGTTCCGTTTTTTGAAAAATTGATTGCGAAAGGGGTTTTAGATCCTCATACCGCTGAATATTTAACGGAGGAGCATTTGCCTTATTTAAGAAGAGTGTTGGCTCAGCATCAAAATCAGTTTAATACTGTGATGGAGGTGATTGATGAGAATTTAAACGGGCCGAGAGTGAAAGAGAAAAAACGGCGATGGATGCTCGAAGATGAGGACGATGACGATGAAGAAGTGGTTGAAGAACGGAAAGGCTTAGAAGCTCGGCAATGGCCAGGAGTTTTGACTGTTTTGCGAGAAGTGGGTGTTTTGACTCCGGGTATTTATGCAGAGGCAAAAGCCTGTAATTTTGATTCTAAGATGTTAGCTGAAATAGGTAAAAAAGTAGCTATTCTTAAACGAGATTTGTTTTCGAATAAAGCGGTTGATTCAGATATGACACCGGAGCTTATGGCAGAATTGATTTGGGCGGGTTATCAGCCGGCTAATATGAAGTTGTCTGAGGTTCAAAAATTATGTGGGGAAGTTTCAGATTGTAGTCAGCATTTGGAAAGATTTACGTTTCCGGAACATGGCTATGAGTTAGACCTTTTGACTAATCGAACGATGCATTTACGAAGAGGAGCACAGTTAGTTACTCCTCCAAGGATTTATAGCCCAATTAAGGTTCAACAGAGAGAAGATGATTTTAATAAACAGCAGGCTGTTATGCGACATCGACAGCGGCAAGTTAGTCGTTTATGTGAAGTAGGAAAACTTAAAATGGGACAGGTTAGTTTAAGTGATATTTTAGTTGTGTTTAAGAAAGACCCTTTTATGAGAGGTGCTTTTAAGGAATGGAGTGAAGCTCAAACCGATGATGATCGGTACCGGGCGTTACGTCGTAATCAGGAGGCGTTGGGAGTTTATTTAGAAGATAATCTTGAGGATCATGTGTTCCAATTCTTAAAACTACATGAATTGTTGACGAGTGGAATGGTGGAAAGATTGGTGAAAAATTTAAAAAAACCTGGAAAAAGAAGGGCGATTGAGCAGCAATTAGGAGTAACGATAAATGATAAACAATCAAATATTAGGATTGCGGCTAAGGTTATTGCTCAGGCTGCTTTGCAAAAATTTGGGCCTTTGCAAGATATGAGACGTGCTATTTCTGGTGATGTAAGGAGCTTTGTAACTGAAAAAGGGGAAGAAGTATCTTCAAACGCTTCTTTGCGCGCGGTAGTGTCTAAAAACAAGGCATCGTTTTTTGCCAAAGCAAGTGCTGGTATTTGTACGGCCCGAAATATTAAGCTTTTTGAGCGCGAAGATCATTTTCATATTAATTTGATTGATGATCGTGAAGAGCGATGTGTGGGGAATGTTCAGGCTTATATTATGAAACGTGAAGGGAAAGAATATTTGTTGCTTAGAGGTTTAAATCCAAGTACAAAATTGCTTAAAGAAATAGATGTAGAGAGTTTATGTGAAGCGATTATTGCGATTGGGAAAAGGTTTGCGCGTGAGAATAGATTAGATGGCGTGATGTTAAGTGAGCAGGGCGGTTTCTTGGCGCTTTCTAATCGTGATGAAATGACGTCGTATGTTGAAAAAGCTTATGCCGATAAATTGGTAAATATAAGTGAGTTTGATATATCTAATGGGCATATGATTAAAAGGGCCTATGTGGTGGCGCAACGTCCAAAAGGAAAACCTCGAAAATCTCGCAAGCGGCGTAGTAGAACTCCGGTGCGAGAGGATGCAGGGCTTTCTATGGTTGCCTAATCTATTTCTTCGTTGGTCAATGGAGCGAGCTGAATGCGACGGTCCATGCTTTCTCGATACAAAGCCTGCCTTTCTTCATATAATGTGGGGGAGTAGGTGTGGATTGTGTCGCGCCATTTTTGAGCAGTTTTTATTTCTTCACGCCAGTTTAATGGTGAAAGTGCGAATTGGCAGAAAGGAGCGTATGATGATTGACTTATTTCGGGTGGGAGGTCTCTTATTTCTAACATATCGGTGGGTGGGTTCTCGCATTCACAATAGGCTGTGATAGCGGTTTTGGGGAATCCGTAGATTTCGCCCATTTTGTGACGGTCTTTTGTTTCGGTGGCAGTCTTGAGTTGCTGAACATCATGTTGAGTGAGACCCACGTAGATATTTTGAGATTCAAAAGGGGGATCTTCTCCAACAGCTTTGCATTCGAATCCTAATTCAAAAAGTTTTTGTTTTAGGTCATTTGGATCAACATGAGGTCTTCCTGGAGTAGGAAAATTAGCGTTTAAAATCTCAGTGGCAGATTTTTGGCCAGCTAAAATTAAAATTAAATCTAGTTTTACGTTATTTTCTACACCCTCAAGTGCTTCGATTTCTCTAGCTGTTTCGGCTATTTCTATGTCGTCTGGAAGGGCTAAGTTCATTTGATTTCAATAAGTTTGACCACTTCTTCTTGTGGTTTGATCAGCAAGCTGTTTTGTACGTTTTCTGGATGAAAGTTCATGGTGAAATCTGGGCCGCCAGTATTTAGAACTATATTGTTTTGGAATTCAGCGCTAGTGCGGGTGCCGTCAGCTTCGATAATAGAAGCGTTTAGGTTATAAAGACCGCTGCCTAGGGCGTCTAGGTCAAAATTAAAGCCAATTTCTCCGCCCATTGGTGATAGATCAAACTGCATAATTTGGTCTTGGCCCCAGTTTGGTACAACGGGACGGGCTACTACTTCGATAATTCCATGAAAAGTGCTTTTGCCCCCATCATCAATATGAATTTCAATGGTGTCTTCGGCAGTCCAGGCGCTCACTAATTGACTGATTAGAATGATTATTCCAATCCCGAGTGAGACATTGAAGACCCATTTAGCAGCTGTTTTTGGAGCAAATTTTTTCATATTTAAGCTTGGGGATGAAGTATTTCCTCTTCTTCTACCATGGTGAAATAAGCCCAGGCGGCGCCGCTACAAACCAAAATGGCTCCTAGAGGGAGCGCGAGAGCTTGCATAGAAAGAGGGTTTTTGTTTTCGTCAGAGGTAATATTAAAACTGGTTTTATAAAAATGACTAACAATGCTGGTTTCCAGGTTTTGGCTATAAAGATAGGCTGTGTAGTAGCCGGGTTCAACTTCTTCTAGTGGTTGGATTGAAAAACTGCCGTCTGAATGTGAGGCAGATTGATTAACAAAATCTTGTTCTTCGTTTTTCCAGAGTAAGAAAACTTTTGATTTAGGGTCTGTAGTCCCTTCAAAAGTAAGATTTACACTAGGTCCAAACATATTAGCTGCACCAGTAGCCGCAATATCACTAAGTGAGAAAACCGAGGCTTGAGCATTTTCGCTATTGTTAATTTTGTATTTGGCTTCTAC